>JAJPIU010000161.1 GCA_021324535.1 Pseudomonadota bacterium | reverse complement strand
TAAGCGTCTGGTAAGCCGTCTCAATCGTGGAGATGGCCGTGTGGCCGGTGGCGAAGAAGACCGCAGCGGCGACGATCAGCATGGCGCCGTTGACGATGCCCGCCAGCCCCAGCGCCACCCAGATGTCGAACTTCTCAAAGGCGAAGACGCGGCGCGCCTCCGACGCCTTCTGCGTGGGGATGCGGCCTTGGGTCAGCGCGGAATGCAGGTAGATCACATGCGGCATGACTGTCGCCCCCAGGATGCCCACCGCCAGCGTCAGCCCACCCGCGCCGCCAAACTGCGGAACGACGGCATGGTAGGCGATGGCGCCTGCGTCGGGACGAGCCAAGACCGACTCGATGAGATAACACACGGCGATCACGCCGATGAGCATGATGATCACGATCTCCAGCGGGCGGAAGCCATACTGCTGGAGCGCAAGAATGGCGAACGTCGCGACGCCGGTCAGCAGCCCTGCAAGGAGCAGGGGGATGTGTAATAGCAGTTGGAAGCCGACCGCCGCGCCAAGAAACTCGGCGAGGTCGGTAGCCATCGCGCTGATCTCGGCCACACCCCATAAGCCATACACCACACGGCGCGGCAGATAGTCATGCGCAAGCTGTGGCAGGTTGCGCCCCGTCGCGATGCCGATCTTGGCCGAAAGTGTTTGCAGGAGGATAGCAAAAAGATTGCTGGCAAGGATCACCCACAGCAACGTATAGCCATACTGGGAGCCGGCCTGAATGTTTGTGGCGAAGTTACCAGGATCAATATAGGCGACGGCAGCGATAAACGCAGGCCCAAGAAAAGGCAACACCTGGCGCAGACTCGCCCTGCGTGGCGAGGTCAACGCTGTTCGCGCCGCCGTCACTGTGCCATCCGTCGTGAGCGCGCCGATCCTCCATCGCCGGGGCGCCGGAAGCGCCGATTGCCGATCCTGATGTTCTCTCTCAGAAAGGCGCTGCTCACCCATATACTGCGCTTTTTGCTGACCCGTCTTGGTCACTTGTTTGATTGGCCCTGAATGGTGAGCGATGCTTCCCATAACTCTATCCTGACGTTCCATCACGACTTGAAAACTGTTTGAGGTTGCTGAATGCTAAAGTAAAATTATGAATGGCTATCAGCGGGCGCTCGCCAGAGCCACCTGCACATCCGCCGCCAGCTCCGGCCCAACGGCGTGCTCCGACTGTGCATCTGCGGTACCTGTGGCGGCGTCGCTTCTCCCCACTCGGACACGCAAGGGGCCACCAAAGGGCGCACGCTCGATCACCCGCACGATTGCCCCTGGCGTTAGCCCAAGGTCGGCCAGGTAGCGCAGGCGCGCCGCATCGTCGTCGTTCACGCGCCTGACGATGGCGTCTTGCTCAAGCGCCAGTTCAGAGAGCCGCTGCAAGGGGAGCAACGTGACCTCGCCCGTCTTGCTGGGGATAGGGTCGCCATGCGGGTCTTCGGTGGGGTGGCCCAACAACGCATCAAGCGCATCCTCGAAGCGTTCGGAGATGGCGTGTTCCAGGCGTTCGGCCTCGGCGTCCACTTCATCGAGCCGGTAGCCCATCACACGCATCAGAAACAACTCAATCAAGCGGTGATGGCGTACCAGTTCGGCGGCGACCAGCTTGCCACGTTCGGCAAGCTCCACGCCGTGGTATGGGGTATGGCGCACGTAGCCTTGCTCGGCCAACCATTTGAAAAGCTGTGTCACGCTGGCGTCGCTGAGTTGCCCACTTGGCTCGAGCGCCTGCAAGCGTTCACGCATGGCCGAGGTGGTCACACGTTCGCCGCGTTCGCCAAGTTTATAGATGATCTTGAGGCAGTCAACCGCACGCGGGGAAAGCTCACGAAACTCAGGACTCATTCTGCCCCTCCATGTTTTTATATATCTAAAACTTAGGATAACACACAGTAAGAAATCTGTCAATAGTTTGGTAAAACTCGTAATGTCCTGAGGGCAAGCATCTTACTCGCAAGCCCGACGTGCTATACTAACAGCCAGAAAACGCGCATACGCGAACAGGTGAAAAAGAGAAGAACCCTCCCCCGAATGAAACACCCACACAATGCCCCCTACGGCAGTTGGCGCTCGCCTATCACGGCTCAGCTTGCCGCCACGAGTGGCGCTACCCTTGAAGAACCTCTGCTCGACGGCGAGACGCTCTACTGGATCGAGCGCCGTCCGCTGGAAGGTGGGCGCTGGAGGCCGAGTTGTATTTCTACGCGCAGGCGCTTGGTTTCCCGTTGGCCGAGCGGATCGAGCCGGTGGCGATTGAATGACAGCCCCACCTAATGCCCTATGCGCTCGTATCTGTTTTGATCGATCATCACCAGCCAAATGCTGCTAGAATACAGAAGACAAAGCAACGCCAGCCAACCAGCGAGGTGTAGCAATCATCCTGTCATCATCTTGTAAAGGTAGCGATTTATGAGTGACCCCGTTCCGGCGAGGCCAACGTCGGCCTCTAGCGCGCAGTCTGCCCAATCCACCCAATCCGCACAGCAGCGAGGCATTCGCGGACGATTGAACAACCTGCGCAGGCGCAACCCCAACGCCGCGCCCAGGCGTCCGCTGACGCTTCGCCAGAAGATTTTGCGCGGCGTCTATATCGGGCTGATCGTCCTGTTGGTGATCGCGATTGTAGTGGGCAGCGCAGGAGTCTTCATCGTCGAGCGCACGTTGCCCCAGGTGGACGGCACAATTTCTGTGGCAGGGCTACACAGCAGCGTGACCGTCGTGCGCGATCAATGGGGCGTGCCACATATCGCCGCCAGTGATCTGCACGATGCGCTGTTTGCCCAGGGCTACGTCACCGCACAGGATCGCCTCTTTCAGATGGAGTTCAACCGGCGAGTGGCGGCAGGCCGTCTTGCCGAGTTTTTTGGGCCAGGGGACAAGAACAGCCTGATCAAGACTGACGAGTTTTTGCGCACGTTGGGGCTGTATCGCGCTGCGCAGAGCGAATACAACGGCCTCGATCCCACCACGAAAGCTGAGCTTCAGGCCTATGCCGATGGCGTCAACGCCTTCCTGAAAACGCATCAAGGATCGCTTCCGCTGGAGTTCAGCATTCTTGGCGTCACGCCGCAGCCATGGTCGCCGGTAGATAGCCTGGCGTATGGGCGCGTTGTCGCGCTCTCGCTGGACAGCACATGGTACACGAAGTATACGCGGGCACTGCTGCTGGCAAAGGCTGGCTCGGGTGTCACCAACGAATTGTTCCCGGCCTATCCATCGCAAAACCCAACGTTGTTTGGCTCGTATAACACAGCCGCTCCGTTGACTGACATACTGAACAAAGCAGGTATGGGCGCCTCTCGGACACCCGCGCCGGACACACTGACCTCCGTACAGGCGGCTGCCTTTTCCTCCGATCACCTCTCAGACGACCTGATGGAGGGGGCGACGATTGTGCATAACCTGCTGGGCGATGTGCAGGCGGGATTTGGCAGCAACGATTGGGTAGTGGACGGCACACACACGACGACGGGCCAACCGTTGCTGGCGAACGATCCACACCTGGGGATCAATATGCCTGCCATCTGGTACGAGGTGGCGATACGCGGCGGTGGGCTTGATGTGATTGGGTTCACCTTTCCCGGCGTGCCCGGCGTGATCATTGGCCACAACGATAACATCGCCTGGGGCGTGACGAACGTTGGCGCCGACAACAGCGACCTCTATCTTGAAACGCTCGATCCCAAGAACCACCCCGGCCAGTACCTCTATAAGGGTTCCTGGCAGCCGCTGCAACAGCGCACCGAGGTCATCAACGTGCGGGGCGGCTCACCGGTGACGTTTACCGTCAGTTCGACGATCCACGGGCCATTGCTCAACTCGGTGGTGAGCGATCTCGCCGACACGCATCCTGTCGCGCTCAAGTGGACGGCGCTGCAACCGGGCTATACCTTCAAGGGGTTCTTCCAGCTCGACTTCGCCAACAACTGGAGCGACTTCCTCAGCGCTGTGAAGAACATCTCGATCAGCCAGAACTTCGTCTATGCCGATACGGCGGGCAACATCGGCTATCGCATGTCGGGCGTGCTGCCCATTCGCCCCAGCAGCAACGACTATCTGCCGGTGGATGGCGCATCGGGCCAGTATGAATGGAAAGGTTACGTCGAGCAATCGCAAATGCCTACCCTCTTCAATCCACCGACGCATATCATCGCGACGGCCAATGGCCAGATTGTTCCCGCGAACTATCCCATCTATGTGACATCGCAGTGGGATGATCAGGGCTATCGGGCGCGGCGCATTGTGGACTTGCTGACCGCCAAGTCACACCTGAGCGCAGGCGACTTCGCCGCGATTCAGGCGGATGTCTACGCCGTGCCGTCCGCGCAGCTTGTTCCGGCGTTCGTCAGGGCAGGGCAGGCCGCCGGGGGAGACGCGGCAACAGCGGCGAAGCTGTTGAGCAGTTGGGATGGCCAGATGACGCGCGACAGCGTGGCCGCGACTGTCTATGAAGTCGCCGTCGGGGTCTTCTTACGCGAGGCGATTGAGCCGCTGGTAGGGAAAAAGCTCTACAACATCTACATCAGCAACTCCTCGCCAAGTATCCTCTTCAATGTGGCGGTGAACCTGGTGACGAATCCGGTTGTGCCGTTCTTTGGCGCGTTTAGCGATAGCGAGACAGCCTCCGCACGCGACGCCGCCATAGCGAAGGCGCTTGGCGATACCATCAAGCAGTTGACTTCGCAGTATGGGTCGGATAGCTCGAAATGGCAGTGGGGTACGATCCACCAGGCGACATTTGAGCATCCGCTGGCCTCGGTCTGGCCGCTGAACTACATCTTTGGGGTGGCGCCTGTGGCTCGCCCTGGCGATGGCGTGACAGTCAATGTGGGCGGCGACGAGAACTTTGCCGCCGATCCGGCGTCTTACGAGCAGGATACCGTCTCTTCGATGCGCGAGATCATTGATCTGCAAAACTTTGATAACTCGGTCTGGGTGACGACCACCGGCGAGTCGGGCCAGCCGTTCTCCGACCACTACAAAGACCTTGTGTCGGTCTGGGATCAGAACCACTACCAGCAGATGGAGTTTACCGCCGACGCGGTGGCGAAAGCTGACGTTCACCTGCTGACGTTGCAGCCGGGATGATGCTATGCTGAGTGATCGGCTGTTGCGGGATCGCCCGGATGTTGTGCGCGCGGGGTTGCGGCGTCGTTTCCCCGGCGCCGCGCATGCAGCCACACTGGCCGAATGCGAGGGCTGGCTGGATTCCTGGCGCACGCTCGATGAGCAGCGCCGCGCCGCTGTCGCGCGCTACGAGCGACTGGCAAGCGCGAAACGAGCAAAAGCGGAAAGTACGTTGCCAGATGGCGAAGCGCCTGCATGGGAGAACCTGAAAGACATCCGGCAGGGGATCAGAGCGATTGAGGAGCAGATGCGCGCGCTGGCGATACGGCTGCCCAATCTGCCCGACGCGCGCACGCCCGATGGGGCAGACGCTACGGCTCATACGGAGCTACGCCGCTGGGGCGAACCGCCAACCTTTGACTTCACCCCACAAGGTCACGAGATGCTTGGCGCGGCGCTGGGTATATTGGATTTTCCCAGGGCGACGAAGCTAGCCGGGCCGCGTTTCCCGCTGCTGGTGGGGGCTGGCGCGCGGCTGGCGCGTGCGCTGGCGGCGCTGATGCTCGACGCGCATGGTGAACGCGGCTATGTCGAGGTGGCGCCACCGCATCTCTTGCGAAGTGGGATGTTGGAAGGGTCGGCGCATCTGCCGCGCCATGCTGACGACCTCTACGCCATCGCAAACGAAGACCTGTATCTTAGTCCTACCGCCGAGGCGCAGCTTGTGGCGTTACACGCCCACGAGACGCTCAGCGAGCGCGCATTGCCCCTGGCCTACACGGCGGTGACGCCAGCGTTTCGGCGCGAGGCAGGTTCGGCGAACGCGCGTACGCATGGCCTGCTTCGCCAGCATCAGTTCGACAAAGTGGAGCTTGTGAGCATCGCAACCCCTGAGCAGGCGGACGAAGCGTTCGAGACGTTGCTGGCCGATGCGGAAGCGATCCTCCAGCGATTGGAACTTGCGTATCGGGTGGTGGCGCTCTGTGCAGATGAGCTTCCCTTCAGCGCACAGCGTACCTGCGACATAGAGGTATGGATGAGCGGGCAGCCTGGGCAGGCTGGAAAGCCTGGGCGCTATGTGGAGGTCTCGTCGGTGAGCGATTGTGGGCCGTTTCAGGCGCGGCGGCTTGATCTGCGCTATGCCCCCACCGGCGGACGCGCCCGCTGGCCACATACGCTCAACGGCTCGGCGCTGGCGATTGGCCGCACGCTGGCCGCCGTATTGGAGCATGGCCAGTGCGCCGACGGCTCGGTGCGCCTGCCCGCCGCGCTGGCGCCGTATCTGCCTGAACGCGAGTTATGGGCGTAAGCGGATGCTGGCGCTACGTAGGGTGCTGTATGCCGCAACCATCCGCTTATCCGCTATTTACGTCGCATTTGCGAGGAGTTGAAAGCGCCTCCTCATAGAGCGCCTGATCGAGCACATCATCAAGCGAACGCTGACGCCCGCTCGCAAAGAGCGCCTCGTACTCCTGCTCTCCGATCTCTTTGATCAACTCCGCACGGATGCGCTCAATTTTCCGCTGTGTCCAGGCTGGCGCCGGAAGGGATGTGGCGCCACGCGCCTTGTGGGCAGCGCCAAGCATCAGGGCTGCATAATCGAGGTCTGTTCTCTGGCCATAGTTCGTAAGCAAGATCGCAAGCGTTTCTGTCGCATCGATGATCACTTCCTGTAGGCCAAGCGCACGTGAGATGTCCAGGCTGGCGCGAAGATCGGCGAGCGCCGCCTGTGGATTGTGTGCAAGGAGCGTCTCGGCTCGCGCAGCCAGCGTCAGAGCGTGCAACCGTTGGGCAGAGAGAGGATCATAGTGTTGCATGGCGCGCTCATATAGCTCAAGCGCCTGCTCTCGTTTTCCCTGCGCTATCGCGACACAGCCCAGGTTATAGTAAGCAATCGCGGCGCTGCTTTGTTCACCGAGTTGCACAGACAGGTCAAGGGATTGCGCGAAGTATTCTTGCGCGGCATTGAGCGCCTCTGCCCTAAACTCGATGTCGCCAAGATTGGTGAGCGTATGCGCCAGGCTTGAGAATGCTCCCATGTGCCGAAAAAGGTGAGCTGCGGCTTGCCCTGCTTCACGCGCCCGCTCGAAGTCGCCTGCCGCAGCGTATTCTATGCAGACATTTGATAATCCTGTGGCTTCGAGTTCCTGTCCACCTGCCTGGCGAGCCAGCGCCAGCGCCTCGTCGTACAACTGGAGCGCGTCTTCCCTCTGCCCAAAGAGACTGAGATCGCCTGCGGCATTCATCATTGCTTGCGCCAGGCCAGGGAGATCATTCCCCTGGCGGCGCAGCGCCACCTGTTCTTCATCATAACGATAAGCAGCCTGTGATTCGCCACGAGCATAGGCGGCGTTGGCAAGCGCATGAAGCGCATCCGCTCTCAGCAGCAGATCATCTTGGGCAAAGACTTCCGCTTCTTCGGCAAGGCGCTGCGCACGTTCGATATCTCCTAATCGGCGAGCGAGGGTGCTTGCAAGACAGCGGAGCGCCACCCATTGCGCTGGAGGATCTTCCTGGACAGGGGCAAAGGCGGCGCACCAGAGTTCTCCTTCACGCCAATAGCCGCGTAAGTCCCAAAACCGGCTAAGCGCAGTCACGATCCGCTGGCCGACCTGTCGCTGGTTGGTAGCGCGCAGCCAGCGTAAAGCCGCCCGCACATTATCAATCTCACGATCCACATGTGGCAGGGTATGCTCGGTCAACAGGCGCAGCTCCTCACGCAGTTGTTCGGCCCACCAGAGTACATACTCGGCGTGAAGCTGCCGGTAGCGTTGCTGCTCGCGACGCTCCTTCAGCAGAGTCTCCCCAAACTCACGCACTGTGTGGAGGAGATCGAAGCGACGTTCGCCACCTACCTCAGACACCTGAATAAGATTACTCTCGACCAGGTGGCTCATCAGATCGAGAAATCGCTCAGGTGAGGCTGTTGGCGCGGCCACACGGTTCGCAGCGGCAAGGGTTCCCCCGGCAAAGACAGATAACCGCCGAAACAGTTGTTGAGTAGGCGTATCTAAGAGATCATAGCTCCACCTGAGCGCGTTGTAGAGCGTGCGTTGTCGGGGAGGCGCATCGCGGACGCCGGTCGAGAGCATGGTCAGCAGCGATGTGGAATCAAGGCGCGACAAGATCTCGTGCGGAGTCAACGCCTTGCTTCGCGCCGCCGCCAACTCAATAGCGAGGGGTAATCCATCCAATCGCCGCACGATAGCGCCATAGACATCGCGCTCCGCAGGTGAGGGAGAAAATCGCGGATTGACGGCCTTCATACGTTCAAGGAGCAGCGCCACGCCACTATAACTCCTAAGCGCATCTGTCTCCTCTTGATCGGAGTGAACCTGCGAGGCTTCTGACAGGGTGATTGGCGCCTGCGCAGGAGGAACCACAAGTGGCGGCGTCTCAAAAATCTGCTCCCCTTGCAGCAATAAAGGAGAACGGCTCGTTGCCAGCACACGTACAGCGGGGCAGGTAGCCAGGAGAGTAGCGACGGCAGGCAGCGCGTCCGGTAGGTGTTCGCAGTTATCGAGCAGCAAGAGAAGCTGGCGGCGCTGGACACGGCTCGTGATCATGCCGATCAACGCTTCGAGAGTTATGTTATCAGGCGTTTGGGTGTCGAACAGACGCGCAATAGTAGGCACAACGAGCCTTGCCTCTGTGAGAGGGGCAAGCGAGACAAATACGGCGGATATATGATCGTGTGTCTGGAGCCGATGCGCCAGCGCAAGACCAAGCCGCGTCTTGCCTACCCCTGGTGGGCCAACCAGGGTGAGCAGACGACATCCTGGCTCGGCGATCTGCCGCTGCAATTCATCGAGAAGGGCGTCGCGCCCAATGAATGAGGTGAGCGGCAAAGGCAGAGGTGGTAAAGCAAGGTGCGTCCGAGGCCGCGCATGTACACTCTGGCGCAGGTGAGTGGTTTCGCTCACATCGAGTTCAAGGGCACGCGCCAACAGATCGAGCGTGGCGGCAGTGGGAGTCTTTTCTCCCCGTTCGAGCTGGCTGATATAGCTGGGACTATAGTTGGCGCGGGCCGCCAGCTCTTCCTGAGTCATGCCAGCCTGGCGACGGTAGTGTTTGAGTAACGCGGCAAAGCTCAACTCCCATGAGGCCATGCGTGTTTCTTCTCCTCTTCCTCTGTTTGTGTTTCCTGCGCATGCCGCTACTATACGCGAACTGACGCTGAAGCACAAGCAGAATACGGAAGAGAGAGAAGAAAAACCGGATCGAGGAGACAGACATCCTATCTATCCCATCGATCCGGTGAAATGGAGTCGAAGGGATGGACATCCTGTCTTCCCCACGATCCAGTGAAACGGGGTCGGCGTTAGCAGGCTTCGGTGGGTACAGTATTGGGGACAGTTAACGCCCATTGATCGCTTGCATCCTCATAGGCGCTGCCATACCCATAGTACGTCGTGCCGCAATCGGGCGCGAACGTGGTGGTGGTATCCCATTCCGTCTTGTTTATAGGAATAGTCTGAGGATTTTGGTTAGCCCATCCCCCTGTTGAAATCCCGATGACCGCATTCACTGTTCCTGTGTGGGAGAAGCCATGCGCGAGATCGATCTCTGAGTAGGTGAGGAGTTCTGTAACCACGCAGTTCATCGGGTCTCGAAATACCTCGAACTCCACCTTCAGTGTTCCCCCTGCTTTTGGCTGCGTGTATGTGTAGACGCTCTCACTGAGACAATTTGGGGGAGGGTTTAGACGGGATACGCTGTGCGCCTGGGCAATCGCAGGCGACATGATCAGCATGAGGGTGAGAGCGACTGTGGCAAGGAACGCTTTTTTCATGACGTGTGTCCTTTCTACACGTTCGACGATTTGTACTAGCGATGACTGTCGTTCGCCATCGCCTGCATCTCTCGCGCTCGATTGGGAGAGATGCGTATGAAACAGCCGATCAGCTACTACATGGGCGCCCAAACTGGCTGCCCTCTGTAGCTGCTTTCAGTGTACTGGGGAAAACACGACAAGTCCTCGCACTATTCACACTCTTTTGGCTGTGCGCCCGCCAGATGGATGAAAAGCGTCTGCGCTGACCTTCTGGAAGTGTGCTCTTGCCTCATCTCCAATGCAGCCAGCGTCGCCGACGTACCAGTAGCACGGCGATGAGCGCGCCACCCCCAATGATGGCGACGAGAATGGCAAGTAGCAGGCCAGCGCCCGGATTCGCCTGCCCGCCGGATGATGTGGGCGGCGTGGCTTTGTGGGCGGGCGTAGGAGTTGCGCCAACCGGAGCGGATGGTGTTGGCGTCGCGGGAACGCGCGTGGGGCTACTGGCGGCTGTTGGCGTCGGCGTAGGAGATGTAGCCAACGCCTGCCCCGAATTGGGATTTACCTCAAGGCTGGATGTATCCACTCCCCTGTGCTTTGCGACCCTCCTTCAATGGGGACGTTAGCTGGGATGGGGTAGGGGCCGTGATCGCTCTCGTCGGCGTAAGTGAAGCTAACGGATACATTTGGCTGGCTGGCGGGGACGACAGCGTAGGGGATGCCGATGGGTTCGCCGTTATAGAGGCCCGCGCCAAAGTCGGGATGCAGATGACCGGACAGGCCGATGCTGGCGATATAGGCGGCTGAACGTGGCGAGACAGGCAGCGAGGAGATGTCAGCGTTCCAGATGCTATCGGCAGGGAAGAGCGGGCAGCCACCTATCGTTGCTCTTGTCGCGCGTGGCAAAGCTGGCAAAGCTGGCGTAGCGTGCGCGTAGCCTGTGGCGCCCGCCACTACCGGAAGGCGCAAGGGCAGCCAGGAGAGCAGCAGGAGCAACGCGGCAGGCAGCAGGAGGAGGCGCGCCAGCCGTGGTGGGTGTGTGGCATAGGCGCGGCGCCTGGGAAGGGGTGATCGTTGTAGCATACATTTTCCTCTGATTGCAAGACGCGCTTCCAATACTCATGTTAAATTAATCACAAAGTAACTTTGCTACTTTTTTCGGCGTCTCTCTGCTCTGTTAGCTGTGGCGCGCCTCGGCAATGGTGGCACAACAGGGCGCTGAGGAGGCGCCGGGTGTGATGGGCTAGGAGGAACCGGTGAATTGACCTGCGGCTGTACTTGGATCCCCTGAGCGAAGAGTTCATGTTGATCGTTCTCAAACAACTTATAGACTGCTGTATTAGAGAAGGTGAGCATTATTGCAGCGTACAAATTTCTCACGGCTTCACGTAATGAGGGATTCTGATCTCAAGTCTAAGATTTTGACACCTAGGGGCTGAAGGTCATTGATGCCTACACGTCGTGCATGTGAGAGGAATTCCCATGCTTGGCCAGAAATGAACTTATCGTATCAGCTTTCTCTCCTGCATCTTCTTCTCCTGCGAACATATACCGTCGTAGCCAGGTAGATACAAGACGGTGAGACAACGCAAGCGCGGTATCGCACTGAGCCAGGAGAGCAGGGCCATATTCACGTAAGATTGGTACCCATGCAGGTAGTTTACTTGGGTCGTTATTCACTTCGTTTTGTGCGATCTCAAACTGATCCTTGATTGCTTGCGCAGGAGCCTGGATTGTTTGTCCATCACGAACGAGAACCATTTGAGGGTCTGTTGGCCCTAGCTCAGACATCTCATCCATTAACAACTGATCTCCTGACATCGCCATCATAGTAGCAGCGCTCTTGGCGATACTGGGAATGATGAAGCGAACGCTTGTGAAGCGTGCTCTGAGGAGTTCTACAAGAGATTCCGCAGCTTCCGCAAGACCTCCTGGGCTGTGCATGAGCACATCTATCGCTGCGCCTTGCGGCAAATTCCGCGTGACTTCATCAAAACCATCCTTGTCTGGGAATGTTATGGAGGTAAGATTCCCAGCAAATTGATTCTTCAACGGATTCGCAAAGTCTGTGGCATAAATTACAAGACGCCGCCCGGTTTTCTGCCGAACGGCGTCTATTTTTTCGCGACGGACAATATCAAAAGCATCTGGTGTGCCCAGAGCGGCTACTTCCCTAGCGATAGTGTCCCATGTACCCATATTGTTGCACCCCTATCTCTGCGGTTGAACTCACCGTAATGATACGTGGCGCTTGCAGGGCATGTAAAGTAGATTGGTACTGTGACATCGTAATCCCGAAGAGTTTCATCGCTTGGTCTATCTTTGGGTTATTCTGTTCATATTCTGCTATCTGCCGTTCGATACGAACGTGATCTCTGACTTTGGGCATAACTTCCCTCTCTTCTGCCTTCTTACGAGCCGATAATAACATACCCTACCCTGGTTCGTCAACCTCTACCCCGTCTGCTGCTCAGGCTAGCATTACATCACGGCGCGCAATTTCAGTGCCACCTACTTTGGCAAATAAGCTTGTGCCCAAAAGGTGATAATCGCGATTGTCTCAGAACCATCCTATCCATCCTGGCCACGCCAGAGTAGGAGGTCATAGCTCTTATGTCTCGTTGATCCTAAATGTGGGATTTTGCGCCAATTTTTCCCTAAACCACTAAATATGGGCAAATACGGCTTGATTTTCCTACATGTAGAGGGTATAATGGAAAGGTCGCCTCGCTCATACCCACAAAGAACGCGCATCCTGCCTATGTGTAGCGATGGCAAGCAAACCATCATACCCATCATATTTCTCCCAACCACAAACAAGACGCTGGCGACAAGAGACGCTGTAGACGCAGCAAGAGTTCAGGCAATCGGGGGAGTACATAGCAAGTGAAAGAGAAGCAGAAGGGCGCTGACAAGGCAACTCAGACGGAGCAGCAATCCCTACAGTCACCCATCACAGGCGAATGGTCGGAGGCGGCGTTGCGTGTCTTGCGCGAGCGCTATCTGTGGCGCGACGAGAACGGCAAGTTGATCGAGACGCCGGACGAGATGTGCTGGCGGGTGGCGCGCGCCGTCGCCCAGGCTGAGAAGCAGTGGGCGGCGCCCGAAGAGGTGGAGGCGGTGGCCGCGCAGTTCTACGAGGTGATGACGCGCCGCCAGTTCATGCCCAACTCCCCTACGCTGATGAACGCGGGCAAGGGGAACAATCTCCAGTTGTCAGCGTGTTACGTGGTACCCGTAGAGGATAGTCTGCAAGGCATCTTCGAGGCGGTCAAGCACGCCGCGCTGATCCATCAAAGTGGCGGTGGAACCGGATTCTCCTTCTCGCGGCTGCGCCCAGAGGGCAGCATGGTTGCCTCCACGCATGGCGTCGCCTCCGGCCCGGTCAGCTTCATGAAGATTTTCGATGGCGCGACGGAAGCTGTGAAGCAGGGTGGTACGAGGCGTGGCGCGAACATGGGCATCCTGCGGGTGGATCACCCCGACATCCTCAAGTTCATAGACTGCAAACGCGACGGCTCGGTGACGAACTTCAACATCTCGGTTGCCATCACCGACGAGTTCATGCGCGCCTACGAGGCCGACGAAGACTATGCCCTCGTTGATCCGCATACCAAGAAGGAGACGCAACGCCTACGCGCACGCGACGTGATGGCGCGTATCGTAGACGCTGCCTGGGCGACCGGCGATCCCGGGCTGGTCTTCCTCGACCGCGCCAACCGCTCGACCGCCAACCCCACGCCGGAACTTGGCCTGCTGGAAGCAACCAACCCCTGCGTGATCGGCGAGACGCGCCTGGCGACGGATCGCGGCTTGATCCGTATGGATACACTCTACGCCAGCGGGGAAGAATTGGTGGTGACAACCGACGCGCGCGCCTGGGCGCATACCACCGAAGCGACAGTCAACGGCGTGGCGCAGGTCGCTACATCGGGCGTGGTCTTCCAGCCCGCAGTGCCCGTCTTCAAGTCGGGCGAGAATGTGCCGGTCTGGCGGCTCATCACCAGCCACGGCATCGAGATCACGGCGACGCCCTATCATCGCTTCCTGACGACTCAGGGCTACAAGCGGCTCGATCAGCTCGAATATGGCGACGAGTTGCTGCTGCAAGGCGGCGAGGGCGCGTGGTCGAAGGAACGCGTGTTGCCTGCCATCGCCTACGGCACTCAGAGTGAGTTGCGGCTGCGAGCAAAGATTGCGCGTGGCGAGGCGCACCCCCCCACCGAGTGGTCGCAGGAGTTGGGCGAGGTCGTCGGCTACGTGCTGGGCGATGGGTATGTGCGTCGGAGCGATACCTGCGATGTCGTTGGGATAGCTATTGACCTGAATGACGCTGATATTGTTAAGACAATTCAGGAGCGCGTGTACCACTGGCATAAGGCGAAGGGAAACGTAACTATTCGCCAGGGCCATCATCAAGTCATGTACGAAGGATCGTTCGCTACGTTCCTGATGGGGCTTGGCATAACCCCGGTCAAAGCCGTCGAGAAACGTGTCCCTGAAAGCATCTTCATGGCGCCGCGCGATGCAGTGATTGGCTTCTTGCGTGGCCTCTTCAGCGCCGATGGTAGCGTGCAGGTTGGCCCTTCCGAAAAAGGAACCTGTAGCGTACGACTTGCAACGTCCTCCAGAGGGCTGGCGCAAGATGTGCAGCAATTGCTGCTCAATCTTGGCATTGTTAGCGCGATCAGGCTACGTCGGCAATCTTCTGTACGGCTGATGCCCAATGCTCAACGCGAAGCTGCCGAGTACACTACGCAGGCTCAGTATGAGGTGCTTATTGACAAGACTAACCGTGATCGGTTTGCCGAAGTCATTGGTTTCATGCAGGAGCGCAAGCAAGCCAAACTTGCCGCCTGGATCAGCGCCAAAAAGCGTGCTTCGAATTATGAGGCGTTTACCACAAAGGTGGCGGCCATCGAAGACGCCGGAACCGCCGATGTGTATGATACAACCGTTCCAGAGGTTCACAGCATCTCGGCCAATGGAATTATCACTGCACAATGCGGAGAGCAATGGCTTGGATCGTATGACGCATGCAATCTCGGATCGATCAATCTGGGGTTGTTTGTGCACGACGGAGAGATAGACTGGAAGGAGCTGGAGCGTGTCACCCGGCTCACCACCCGCTTCCTCGACGACGTGATCGAGATCAACCCCTATCCGCTGGCTGAGGTGCGCGAGATGGTGCGGGCGAACCGGCGCATCGGCCTGGGCGTCATGGGGTGGGCCGAGATGCTCTTCGAGCTGGGGCTGCGCTACGACAGCGAGGAAGCCACTGCGCTGGGCGAGCGCGTGATGGTCGCCATCCGCGAATGGGCCACCGACGAATCGCGCGAGCTGGCCAAGACGCGCGGCCCCTTCCCCAACTGGGAGCATAGCATCTACAAGGATGGGCCGCCACTGCGCAACTCCACCCGCACGACGGTTGCCCCCACCGGATCGATCAGCATCATCGCCGGTTGCTCCTCAGGCATCGAACCGATCTTCGCGCTGGCCTTCCAGCATCGCGTCAAGCAGCCGGATGGCTCGTATCGCGTGCTGGATTTCGTCAACCCCTACTTCAAGCGCGCGGTTGAAAGCAGCGACATCGAAGACAAAGAGGGCGTGA
Organism: Pseudomonadota bacterium; assembly: GCA_021324535.1. Classification (GTDB taxonomy): domain Bacteria; phylum Chloroflexota; class Ktedonobacteria; order Ktedonobacterales; family JADMIN01; genus JAJPIU01. The sequence continues at coordinate 2,438 of JAJPIU010000161.1, read as the reverse complement.
TCGAATACGCCAAGCAGCATGGCGCGCTGCACGGTCATCCGGCGGAGCGACATCCCGTGCTGGCGCCGTATGTTACTGCGCACGAGATCGCGCCCGAATGGCATATTGCCATGCAGGCAGCCTTCCAGAAGGGCGTGGACAACAGTATCAGCAAGTGTCTCGCCGCCGGAACGCTGATCCCTACCTCGCGTGGTTTGATCGCCGTCGAAGACTTCTCCGATGTAGAGACGCCCGACACCTTTGTCAACATCGCCGAAGACGGCGTCAGGACGGGTGGCCATCGCATCCTCTCGCACTACTACGCGGGTGAGCAATCGGCCACACGCATCCGGCTGGATAACGGCGCCGAACTGGCTGGCTCGACCGCCAGCCACAAAGTGCAGACGCCCGACGGCTGGCGTAAACTGGCTGATCTGCGTGTGGGCGATCTGGTGGTGGGCCGCTTCCAGGCAGCGCACGGCCAGGGCGGCGCAGCCCTACCTGCGCTTGGCGCGCTCAAGACCAACGCCGTCCCTGTCACCGTGCCGTTGCAGATGTCGCCCAAACTGGCGCAGTTCCTGGGTATGCTGGCAGCAGAAGGTCATACCACCGAGGAGACCGGTGTGGTTGGCCTGACCACAGCGGATGACGCAGTAGCCGCCGAGTTCAGCGCGCTGGCGCAGGAGTTGTTCGGCCTGACGCCACGCCATGCCGTTGACCAGCGAAATCCCAATGTGCAGTACCTCACGCTCAATTCGCGGGCGCTGAGCCGCTGGATCGAGGGGCTGATCGGCAAAGGCGCGTATTCCAAGCATGTTCCGACGCAGGTGCTGATGGGCAGCGCAGACGAAAAGCTGGCTTTCCTGCGCGGCGTCTCGCTGGATGGCTACCATGATCCGCAGCATGGCCTCTATGTCTACGCCGGTATGTCGAAGCAGTTAGCGTATGGCGTCGCAGAGGTCTGCCGTAGCTTTGGTTTGCCGCTCGTGCGCATGCACGGTGGGCTTGTCGGCGCGACGGGCGCAACCTCGTACAAAGTGCTGGTGAGCAACGAGCTTCAGCAGCTTGTCAAGTGCATCGAACCACACAAGAATGGCGAGACGCACTTCGCCACCTATCAGGTATTGGTTGACCGTGAAACCCTCGAGACGACCAGTGTCCCGACCGACCACCCCTACTACTCGGCGTTCCGTGCGATTCGCCAGCGACAGGCACGCTCGTGCGACAACACTACCGCTCAGCGCTTTGGCTGGCCGACCGAGACACCGGTCTACCGTGTGACGGCGGTAGAGGACGCAGGCGTGGTCGCGCTCTATGACATTGAAGTTGAGGATGCCCACGAGTACGTCGTCAATGGCATTGTCTCGCACAACACGATCAACCTGCCCAACGCCGCGACGCGCGACGATGTGGCGCGCGCCTACATGCAGGCGTGGACATCCGGCTGCCTGGGGATCACCATCTTCCGCGACGGCTCCAAAGGTGAGCAGGTGCTCAACGTCGGTGTGAAAGACGAGAAGAAAGGCAAGCAAGAGGAGAAGAAAGCGGAGGCGCCTATGCCTGAGTCTGAAGCGCCTAAAGTGCAATTAGCGCCCGCAGCGGCGGCCACGCCTGCCACGGCAGCCATGCAGCAGCGGCGGTATCCCAACGGCGTGAAAGATCGCCCGCCGGTGGTGGTCGGCTACACCCGCCAGGTGCGCGCGCCTGAGGGGAAGGTCAACGTCACGCTGAACAGCGACGGTGACGGCCTCTTCGAGGTGTTCATCAACATCGGCAAGGCGGGATCGGATGTGGCGGCGCTGGCCGAGGCGCTTGGTCGCCTGATCTCAATCCACTTGCAGGTGGAAAGCCCGCTGACGCAGAACGAGCGTGCCCAGGAGGTCGCCCGTCAACTGCGCTCGATTGGCGGCAGCACAAGCATCGGCTTCGGTGTAGACCGGGTGCGTTCGCTGCCTGACGCGGTGGCGCGCGCCCTTGAACTGCACCTGGAATCGCTGGCCAACCAACCAGGGGGCAGCAATTCCGCTCCGGGCGCGGACACCATTGGCGAGGCTCCCATTGCAGCCGATGGAGCGTCTGCCCAGACGACAGTCGCGCACGAGGTGAGCGGGACGAACGGCCACGCCAACGGGTCAAACGGCCCAACTGGCAAGCTAGCGATGTACAGCGTAACAGGCAATCTCTGCACCCAGTGTGGCAACAACACGATGTACAACGAAGAGGGCTGCCGCAAGTGCGTAAGCTGCGGCTATAGCGAGTGCTAGGGGGGTGTACCTAACCCCCAACCCCCTTCTCATTGATGAGAAGGGGGCTTTTTTGTGCCTCAAGGGTTGAGCAGCGCACGCAGCCTAAGTAACCCGTTGTGCAAGTTTTTTCAGGCCACCACCTGAGCCAGATGGAGAGGAGGTTGACCTGCTGCAAGAGTGAGCAGCACGGCGAGGGGGTGCATCAGCACTTTG
>JAJPIU010000095.1 GCA_021324535.1 Pseudomonadota bacterium | reverse complement strand
TCCATCAGACGTTTGAGCGTGGGCGCATTGGGGTGCGCGCTGACTGAGGTGGGCAGGTAGCTATAGGCGTCGAACGATTTGCCGATCACTTTGCCCAGCAGCGGCACAATGCGGTCGAAATACAGATGGAAGACGGCTCCAAATACGGGATTGTAGGGATGGCTCATCTCCAGGCAGACCACGCGCCCGCCCGGCCGTACCACGCGGCGCATCTCGGCGAAGCCCTGGCGAATATCGGCAAGGTTGCGCACGACGAAGGCCGAGCAGCAGGCGTCGAAGCTCCCATCAGGGAAGTTGAGACCTGCCCCATCGCCCTGGACGAGTTCGATACGGTCGGCCAGCCCCAGGCGTGCGATCTTTTTACGCCCAATGGTCAGCATTCCCGCAGAGAAGTCAACGCCGGTGATGTGCGTGTCTGGTGGGCCGACGCGCGCGATGGTGATCGCCATGTCGCCCGTGCCGGTTCCCATATCAAGCGCACGCTGACCCGGATGCAGCGCCATCTGGCGCGCGGCGAAGGCGCGCCAGCGACCATCCAGTCCGCCGGTCATAATGCGATTCATCAGGTCATACACACGCGCGATGCGGTCGAACATCTGCCGCACATAGGTCGGCTTGTCGCCCGCCGTGGCGAAGCGCGCCTGTAGCTCTTCGTTCGCTGTGGAAGCCGCCTGATCGGCGACCTCAGGATTTGGTGTTTCCATAGGTATCAATACTTCTCAACGTTCATTGCGTGCTGGCCTGCCGCTCCGACTTGCCCCACTCCCGCCGTAGCAGGGGAGAAGGCGGAAGTGGGGGCTAGCGGCTCCGCTCTACGACGAAATCTACGACTTCCATCAGCACGGCGCGTTCCGGCGAGGCTGGGAACTCGGAGAGCAGCGCGGTGGCGCGCGCGGCGTAATGGCGGGCAAGCTCAAGCGATTCGCTGATGGCGTTGGTCGCATTAACCCAGCGCACCACTGTGTCAATCTCGGCGTCAGAGGGCTTCTTTTGGTTCATAATGCGCTCCACCCGCTCGACCCGCCCGTTTTGTTCGTTGCGCAGAGCATAAAGCAGCGGGAGCGTCACCAATCCCTGGCGCAGGTCATTGCCTGTGGGCTTGCCAATCGTAGTGGGCGAGCCGGTATAGTCGAGGATGTCGTCAACGATCTGGAAGGCGATGCCCAGGTTCACACCATACTGCGTCATGAGGGCTATCTGCGCGTCTGTGCCACCTCCGACAATCGCGCCGCCTTTGCAGCACGCGCTGATCAGGCAAGCGGTCTTGTAATTGATGCGTTCGAGGTAGTGGTCAATCGAGAGATCCATCCGGTGCGATGAGAGCAACTCAAAGATCGTTCCCTCGCAGACCGTGGCGACGGTCTCAGAGAAGAGACGATCAATGCGAAAGTCCTCCACCTCGGCGATCAGTCCTGCCGTTTTGGCGAAGAGGTAGTCACCTAGTAGGATGGCGACGTTATTACCGTAGCGAGCGTTGACGGTGGGCAGGCCACGGCGGGTGGATGCGTTATCTATGATGTCGTCGTGTACGAGGGTGGCCAGATGCACCATCTCGAAGGCGACGCTAAGCGGCAACAGTTTCTCAAAGCGATAGTTGATCAGTTTGCCCGAAAGCAGTGTCAGCGCGGTGCGTAGACGTTTACCGGGCGAGTTGAGCGCATGGGTAGCAGCGGAGTTCAGAAGTTCTAAGCCGGAGGTCGCGCGTTCCTGAAAGGTGTGGTCAACCACTTCCAGGTCTTGGTCGATCGTGGAGAAGAGCCGGCTCAACGTGGCCGTATCGCTCATATATCCTCCCAACCTTCTAGTGTTGGTTTGTCGCGTTGACGCGCGTTGAGAAACTCCTGTGCCAGTGAGGCGGATAGCACTCGATAGAGAGTGCCTATCGCAAAAGATGTTCCCAGCGTATGCTCAACGGGTGTGGCGGGATGACTCCCTGTGATAATCCCTTGATGGCGCCCAACATCGGCGCCCAAGCATGATTGCCATCTCTGATTGTAGCACGGCGCCGCCTGCGAATGCTTGCCCACTTGCGCTTTTTCGGCATGTATGCGTACAATGAAGAAGGCAATCAGGTGTCCACACTACGATATACACCTGATTTTCGCGTTCGGCCCTTTTTGGCCCTGTAGCTCAATGGACAGAGCAACGGTCTTCTAAACCGTGCATGCGGGTTCGATTCCCGCCGGGGTCGCCACCCACAAACCGGCTTGGAATATGGCTTTGAGAAGGTTGAGTGGTTGCCCTATCACAACCTTCTCACAAGTTGACAGCCATTTTGACAGCCACGCCTCTGCACAGAGACAAACCAATGAGCTTCTGTCTGTGATAGATTATCTGTAGCGTGTTGATGACCAACGAGGAGGACACATTTCATGCAACAAGATTTGCTAGACCAATATGCCGCTGAGTTTAAAGCACATACGCAGCAGCGTAACCGGATGAAACGGCCCAAGCAACCAGGACACGCTGGCCCCCTGGTGGATGTCTTTCTGCCTGCTGAGGTAGTAGACGATATGGAAGCAGCTATCAACGAGGCTTTTGAGCAAATCACTGAGGAGCAGGGCGAACTGGATGCAGATGCAGTCTCGTGAATACCTGATTGATTCGAGTATCCTCTATACTCATCCCCTATATCTACCATTGCCTATGACCTAACCCTAGTTGCACGCGACGCACATTTTAGCCGCCTCTTGCCATTCGGGCTGAGCTATGAGCTTTGGTAAACCAAACGTGGGAGAGCAGATATGCCCATTACACCTCTGGACAAAATATCAAGCTACCGTTTGTGGTACACAGGGCCAAGAGGAGCAACAGACAAGAAGGAAGCACACCCAGCGCCCCAAGCGCAATCCCCTGAGCGGAAACCTCCCTACCCACGCCCGTGGTGGTTCAGATTTTTAAGTGGCCTCTTGTTCCTTGCCGCCTTGATAGTTTGCCCTTTATATGGGCTAGCTGGCCCTTCTTTCATCTTGGTGTTCTGCCCGGCTCCTATACGACATGCCTTGTACACAAATTACCGCAGCCTTCTTGATCCAATCAGTACCGCCCTGGTAATAGCGTTGGCAGGTGGGGGAATCTGGGCGCTCTATGACGGGAAGAAAGAGGACAGGTTTCGCCGCCTACAACGGAAAGCTGATTTAGCGCTCCCCTGGGAAGTGAGCGCCGAGCGGCGCTGGCGCAACAAACTTACAAAAGCACGCGCGAAACATGATCGCCACGCTGAAGCTATCGCGCTCCACAATATCGGATTCTGGATAGCTCAGCAGGATCATCCAGATGAGGCCGAACCATTTCTCAAAGTGGCGTTGGTTCTGGCGCGCGAGGTCAATGATCGTTATCAAGAGGAACGTATTCTCTGTGATCTGGGGAAGTGTGCGCAGGATCGTGGAGACATGGACGCGGCTGAGGCTTTGTATCGACAAAGCCTGACGGTAACGCTCATGCTTACTCCCGAACAGGCGCCAACTCGCCGCATACCGATGATTGCTTTGTTGGAAGAGGTGGCGGACAGCTATACACTTCTTGGACGATTCCTCGCTGAGGAACGCAACAATCTTGTGGAGGGGCGCCAGATGCTAGCAGAGGCAGAGGCGCGCTACCGTGAGATGGCGCGTATTCACGAACAGGAAGCTAAGAAATACCGCTTCAACAGGTATCGGCGCACATCAGAGTTACGCATGCGGGCTATCAGTCTGGAAGACGAGGAGCATATGCGCGAGTTGCAACTAAAGTACGGCGCGAAGAGCGAGTAAGTAGACCATGATTCCTTTGTGCTACACTACTCCCATGAACACATACCAGACCGATGCGCGTGTAGACGCCTATATCAGCACACTTCCCGCCTGGCAGCAGGCGATTTGTCAGTGCGTGCGGGAACTGGCGCACGCCGCCGACCCAGCCGTCACCGAGACCATCAAGCGCACTACTAGACCATACTTTACGCTCGATGGCAATATCTGTGCGCTCCTAGGAACAAAGGATCACGTCACCATCTTTATCTATGACCCCGTCGCACCCGATCCTGAGGGCATCATCAACCAGGGGCACGGCAACAAAACCGCGCGAGCTATCCAGATACGGCAAGATGAATCTCTGAACGAGCAGGCGTTCGTGGCGCTCCTGCGGGCAATTATCGCCAACAATCGCGCCGGTGGCTGGCGTAAGCTTGAGGGCCGGGACGCCCACTAACATGCAAGGCAGCATGCGAAAGAAATACTTCGGTGGCCTAACGTCTACATCCCATGCGTCTTTCTCCTCTTTCTGGCGCGCATCTTGCTGGCAAACGCCTCAAACCGGCAAACCTGCACTGAAGAGGTGGGGCTTGCCAGGGGCGGTATACTGGTGGTAAGAGGGACGCCGGAACGACGGGCGCCTGCTCTTCAAAGAAACCAGACGACTGCAAGAACACAATCATCCGGCGCGCCAAGCCAGGCGCCACGGAAAGCGAAGAGAGGAGCGCGACAGATGGAGGGCGTGATGCGTTTTGCCACTTTCCCCGATGAGGGAACACTCACCATTGCCGATCTCTGCCGCGCGCTTGCCTCTGGCCGCCTGCCCAGCGGACGCTCCAACGGCCGCTACGAGGTTTGTGGAGCCGACATCCGCCGCTGGCTCCGCCAGGAAGCCACCGCGCGTCGCCTGCTCGCCTCCCTTGACGACGATCTGTGCAGTGACCTCTCTGACTGAGAAGACCGCCCAAGAGCGTTTGGAATAGTCACCACACCTACGACGACGATAACTTCCCTCCCATAAATGGGAGGGGCCGGGGGTAGGTCAAAACGCGCCTCGCCCGCCTATCACTGCCCAGATCGTCATGAAGATGATCTTGATGTCGAGCCAGAGACTATACGCCCGCACGTAGTAGATGTCATCCTGCGTATGCAGATGGAGCACGCGGTCACTGCGCCCATGCACCTGCCACCAGCCGGTGAGGCCCTGTGGCACGAGCAAACGGCGATACTGCCAGGCGCGGTAGCGTTCCACGATCCACGGAAGCTCAGGACGCGGGCCAACCACTGACATATCCCCTTTGAGGATGTTGATCAACTGTGGCAGTTCATCCAGGCTGGTGCGCCGCAAGATGGCTCCGAATGGCGTCACACGCGGGTCGCGCCGTCGCTTATGCACCATGCCATCCTGTGTCTTCGCCATCACCTCGCGCCGCCGCTGCTCCGCATCAACGTACATCGTGCGGAACTTGTAAATCTGGAAGCGATGATTGTGCTGGCCGATGCGCTCCTGTTTGAAGAGCGCAGGCCCCGGCGACGTGAGCCGGATCAGCAGCGCAATCAGCAGCATGAGCGGCCAGAGAAGCAAGAGCGCGGTGACGCTGATCGCCAGATCCATCAGCCGCTTGATGCGCGCGTTCCAGCCGGAGACCGCCGATTCGGTCAGACCGATAACCGGCAAGCCGTCTACCACGCCAACCGTCGTCTTCGCGGTTTCTACCACCACATCCGGCACCACATCCACCTGCACAGGCAGGTGGGCGACGCTGCTGATCGCCCAGCTTCCCAGGTACCGTTCGCGTGGGGGCAGCGCGATCAGAACGAGGTCAATCGAACGCTGGCTGATGAGCTGCGGCACATCTTTGATCTCGCCAAGGTACCAGTTCTTCCAGGACGTCTTGAGCAGCTTGCGCTGACCCGACACATTCTCAGTCTCCGGCCCAATATTGCGGTTGGGGCCAGCCACGCCAATCAGCCGCAGGCCGTTGCGCCGTCGTGCGATGACCGAGCGCGCAGTATCGAGCGCGAGCCGACCTGTGCCGATGATCAGCACCCGCCGCGCGAAGATACGTGAGAAGATGGGGCGCAGCAGGAACCGCGCCAGGATAAGCAGCACGCCATCCACGATGGCAAACGCCACCACAAACGAGCGCAAACCTGAGATGTTGAGCAGGTAGAGGCCGCCGCTGAGGATCAATGTTGATCCAACCACAGCTTTCAGCGCAGTGAGTGGTGAGAAGAATCGGCCTGTCCAGGTGTTTGTATAGGCGCCCAGCGAGAGCAGGAGGATCATCCATACCGCCAGCGTTACCAGGTGTTGCAGATCAAAGACATGCGTCAGTTCACCCGCTGAGAGGTGAAGAAAGCTCAGCGCCGGACGCGCATACTGCATGGGGAGGCGCCACACAAGCAGCGCGGCGGCAATCGTCAACGCCAGATCGATCCCCAGCAAAAGTTCGTTTTGGAAGGAGCGCGCGCGCCGCCGCTTGGCCAGCTTGCGCAGCGACGTTTCATACTGCGGGTCACGGGTCAGCCGGGCCATGCGTGTGGTAATGGATTGGTCTTCCTCGTCGTCGTCATCCCATGGCCCATTGCCCCTGGGCGCCGTCTGTGTCTGCACAGACGCCGCGCGTGTCCCCGGCATGGAGCTATGACGCGCAGGCGGCGTGGGAGCGCCAACCGCAACGCCATTCAGCAGGTCGGGCGAGTAGGGCGGCGGGGCATATTGAATGGGGCTGGTGGTCATGTGTTCGAGACGCTGCACGCCGGTCGTATCCGGGCCAGGAGGATAGACGCCGGAAGGGCGCGCCGACGTTTCATGCGCGGGATCGCCTCCTCCTGGCGCTGGCTGCCAGCCGTTGGATGGTTGGCCCGCTTGTGGCGCTGGCGCGGGGTAGTCCGGGTAAGCGGGGTGGTTTGCGCCTGAGGGCCACCGTTGCTGGCGTGGCGCCGCTGGCGTATAGGGTGTGTAAGGAGACTGTGGGGGTGGTGTGGCAGAAGCAGGCGGCGCTGGCTGCATGGGTTGTCCAGGCTGGTCAGGTTCGTCTGGCCACTCCCCGTTGCGCTGGTAACGATAATCCATGACGTCTATCTCCCAACCGAAATGCGCGCTCCGCCTCTGCTGCGAGGAGGTTTGTCTTTGTTCCATATCCGACGATGTTGACTCACCGCTGTTTGTCTGTAGTATAGCGCGTTGCGGCGCTTTGATAAACCACACGCGGAAAATAGGCTAGCGTCTGGTTTGCCAGGTTCAGCGGGCGCCATGATTGGCTTCCCTACAAATGTCTACATATGCGTAACGTACACACAAGCCATCCGGTCGAGGGCGCCCCCTGGGAATACTGGCGTCTGCGCATACGTAGACTATTCTATTGGGCTATGCGGAATGTGCAAGAAGTACCAGACGCAGCATGGAAGACTTGGCAGCCATGACGACACCTGCTACAATAAGCGCGCAGAGATAAGCAACTGCTGAGAATTGAACGGAATGCCCCTGGCTTCTCCCTGGCCTCTCTGGCGCTCCATAAGACCAGGCGGCGCAACGGCGCGTGCGGAGTGGATAAGAACACGTATGAGACGGCGAAATCCCCTTGATCGGTATGTAGAGGCATTTCAACACCGCTGGGAGACTGACCGGCAGTACCGCGCCGCGCTCAGTGGGGTTTTCGCATTGGTGGCGGTGATCGGTCTGTGCTCGTGCGTGGGGGTAGCCACCGCGTTTACCAATATGGCGCTTGCCCGGTTTGGCTCCGGCACGACGAGCGGACAAAACAACACCGGCTCGCTGCTCACCGGCTCCAACACCTATAGCGTGCCCACCTCGTTCCCCACCGATACGGTGGCGCCCTGGGCGCCACAGGTCTCACCCATCGCCAGCCCCATCCCCAACTCCAAAACGCCTGTGCCGTCGCCCTCGCCCTCTCCCACGCCAACCGACATGCCCACCCAACCGGCGGGGCCAACGGCCACCCCATGTACCAGCAATTGCGGCGGAGGCAACGATACACTGGTGATGACCGGTCATACGCCGCCTGTCTGGATTGCCGGTCAAAAGGCGACCATCTCGTTACACGCCAACGCGGGCGGTGTACAGATGGTCTTTGACATCACCTTTCCTGGCTCTGGCTTTTACACCAATGGAACTCCCTATACAGCCAACGCCAACGGCGACTATACCTACAGCGTCACAGTACCGGCAGGAACTACCGCTGGCCCGGCCGATATCTATGTGCTCACACAGTTCCCCGATGGCGGGCAACCGAGTTTTCACTTCTACGTAGACTGCACGCCGTAGCCTACCGGCTGTCCGCCACATCTCCCCCTCCCATAGATAGGAGGGGCCAGGGGTAGATCACTTCCTACCCTTCGCTGCGGCGTGGGCGGCTGCGGCGGCGAGTGGAAAGCGCCGTGTTGAGCGCAAGGTCTTCCCATGCGCCAAACTCCTGCGCGATACCCAGGTTTTCAAGCGCGCGCCAGAGGTCGCTCAGGCTGATCTCCGGCGGCACACTTACCATCCGCGGCCCGATTGACGAGAGCTTGAATGCCCGTAGCACCGGTGAGGTGACAATGGCCCGGGCCAGTTCTTCGCTGCGCGCCGTCAGCACGCGCGTTGAGCCTTCTGTACTTTCGCGGTACTGGCGCGCCCAATCGCGCATGGTATACTCCACATTCTGAGGCAGCGCCTTCTGGGAGTGTTCCACCAGGAAGGCGATTACCTCGTCAATCGAGGTGGAGGTGATACCCTTTGCGCCAGCGTCGCCCAGGCGCAGGCCACGATGGAGCGCCTCGCGCGTGAATGTGAAGCGGCTGACCTGGCCGATCTGATCAAGCGAGGCGAAGCGCACCAGCCAGTAGAGCATCGGCATGGACGGCTCCATCAGCAACGCCTGGAAATTGGGTTGAACCACCAGCGGGCGCATGGATGGCTGCGCGCTGGCGCTCAGCTCACGCTGGATGACCTCGTAGCCAAACTCCGTCAGCAGAAACGCATCGGGGTTGACGTGTTCGCGCGGCCCTGGAATCGTCTCGCGGTCGTAGCCCAGTTCCACCAGCCCAAGCTCGGCCAGCGTGGAGCGGAACAGCCCGGCGATGAGTTCGCCATCGGTGTGTTCCCACTGGGCGCGCAGGTCTTCGGCCAGCTTGAATCCGGCGTCGCCAGCGCGGCGCTGCGCCGGACGCAAGACAAACGGATCATCGCCCAGGATGGTGGCGCGGAACGAGGCGAGCGAATACCACACGCCCGGCTTACATTCGCTCAGGAGCTTCTGCGTCTGTTCGCGCGCCAGAGACACCTCACAATAAAAGCTCAGCCACTCGCGATACTGCGCGCCGGGCAGATCGATCCACCAGCGGTCAGTCGGCCACCAGCGATAGAGCTTACGCGCCTGCATCACCAGATCGTGCCGTCCCCACGATTCAATCTTCGCGCCTGCGCCCAGCCGTGTACGCAGCCTCTTCGTGGAGCCAGGCGCCACCACCACGCCAAGTTCGCACGCCACCTGCTTGAGAAACTCCACATACTGAAGCGCCTCCGCCTCGCCCAGATGTACCCGTTCGCCGGTCAGCGAGGCCGCCAACCGCAGCGCCGCGCGCTTGGGCAGGCTGCCGGTGCGCGTCAGTTCGATCTCCTGATGAAGCGCGCTGGCCGTCAGCGCCGCCACGTCCCAGAGGAGCGTTGGCGAGGCTGGGCGAATGGCTCGTGGAGCAGGCCGCTCATGCAACCCAACAATGCCCTGCGGGCGCTCGTCGGCGCGGCGCAGGTTGGCCATCGTCTCTTTGGGAATGAAGACAATGCGTTCACCGTTGCTGAAGGTATCGAACGCAAGGGCGTACTCTTCAAACAAACGCAACAACGCGCCCAGTTCAACATCGTTTAAGCCGAAGTGTTGGGCGAGCGCATGCGCAGGTGCGCGTCCAGTTGGCGGCGTTGTCGTTTTCGCCGGGCGATAGCGCCGCAGCCATTCATAGGCGTCGCGCAGATGGGCTTCCACTTTGGTGAGGGCATAGCGCACGGCGTCGGCCTGGGTGAGGTTCTCGGCCATCGCCGCGCGCACCTCGTTCCGGGAATAGTACGCCTGCACGGTAAAACCAAAGCGCCGCCCGATCTGGTCGAGGTCGCCCTGGCGATAGGGCAGCAAGAGATCATCGAGCGTTTTCTCGGAGCGATCCGCCTGGGGCACGAAGAGTTCGCGCCCGGTGGTGTAGAGGCTGGTGGCAAGCTCGGTTGGCGTGTAGACGATCAACTTCTCTTCGATGGGCGCTGTCGTGTTACGGGGCATGGCATAGCCATAGAAGGTGTTGCGCTGCCCCACCAGATCATTCCCCTGCACCTTCGCCATCTCGGTCAGGATCAGGTGGCGGCGGGCGAGGGAGTCCAACGCCTTTTTGACGTTCCTCTCAGGCAGTTTGGCGCGCTCGCTTAGTGTATCCACCGGCTGCCAGTTGCGGGCCGAGGGACCGATGATGGCGTAGAGTACCTTGCGCTCGTCCTCGCTCAATCGCTCCCAGACGAAACGCGCCGCGACAGTATCGCGCATGGCGCGTTCAAGCCGCTGGCGCGCGTCGGCGTCGTTACTGGTGGGCGGCTCGCCCCCCCACAATAGGGCGCGTTCACGCAACGTTGATAACGATTCGGCGGCTACTACTACACTCAGGCTTTGCATCGGCGCCCTCCGAGGCTACGCGCGTCGCCCATATCACCCATACAAAACGATTAAGGAAACATGACAGATGAGGCGGCGCACAGAGTTCAGCGGATTAGCGGTCGTTTGCTTGATTGGTCTCGGCTGATTTGGTGATATGCGCAGTATGTGCGATCTTGGCGGCCTCTGTGGACTGGGTGGCCTTTGTGGTTCCAGGCGTGGAATCGGAAGAAGCCTGGAACACCCGCGTTTTGGCGCCAAAGCTCTCGACGTAGCGAATGACCTCGCGCGTGAGCTGGCTTGGCGTGGAGGCGCCTGCGGTGATGGCGACACGCCGCTTGCCAGCAAGCATCTCCGGCGTCAGGTCGTCGAGTGATTCGATTCGCACGGCGGGGCTGCCCGCCTTTTCTTCGGCCACCTGAACCAGCCGATTGGTGTTGTTGCTCCGTGGATCGCCCACGACAATCGTCAGGTCGGCGCCAATCGCCATACGCGCCACTGCGCTCTGGCGTTCCTGTGTGGCGTGGCAGATCTCGTTATTGACCTCCACCTGGGGCGCGCGCTGGCGAATGTAGGCGATCAGGTCGGCGGTATCCCACTGGCTCAGCGTCGTCTGGTTCGTCACCATCAGGCGCGGATTCTCCAGCACGGCAGACGGCAGCGCATCAACATCAGCGGCGGTCTCCACCAGATAGACATGCCCCGGCGCCTCACCGATCACGCCTTCCGGCTCGGGGTGGCCTTTCTTGCCAATGTAGATGACCTCGTAGCCACGCGCCACGTAGTCCTTGACCAGCGAATGCGTCTTGGTAACATCTGGGCAGGTAGCGTCAATCACGTGCAGGCCACGCTCACGGGCGCGCTGTTTCACCAACGGCGAGACGCCATGCGCCGTGAAGATCGCGGTTCCCTCAGTGACCTGTTCGAGAATCGCGGCGCGGTCGGGGCCATCCAGCGTGATGACACCCATTCTGGTCAGATCGTCAACCGCGAAGCGATTATGCACGATCTGGCCAATCACATAGATTGGGCGCGGGAGCGTGGGGTCTTTAGCGGCGTTCCGTGCGATCTGCATGGCATCAACAACGCCATAGCAGTAGCCGCGCGGCGTCACTTTGATGACTTCTATCGGGCTGCTTTCGTTTTGTGTGTCTCTCGTGTCGGGTCTCTCTACTGTGTCCAGTGTGTCCACTATGACAGCGCCTTTCGCTTGCCGATGGCGATGTGCGGAGGGTCACTCTAGCCCAATGGCTGGTCTCTCCAACGCTGATCGCACGATAAGAACGTGTTCCTTACCAAAGAGATCGTAGCGCATCGAGCCAATTGACGGCTACCAGTACGCCGCTGGATGAGCGCGTTTAGAGCCGCGCCTTGCGAAAGAGTTGCTCGGCGGAGGTGTGGTCGAGCCGCACAATCGTCGCTTCGAATCCTTCTGTGGACTGCCCGTTTCCTTCAAGCGGCGGTGTGGTCTCGTGTGGATGAGTAGGTAGGGTGGATGTGCGTGGGGTTATGCCACGCTTGGTGGTGGGTGTGGGTTTTATCGGCTCCAAGAGGCCGCTCCTTTCAAGACTGGCGCAGGCGCCAGCCCGTCCAGATGGCGCATCCCAAGTTATGCGCTCGCAACGCTGCTCTACCACATTTGGCGCCAGTCGCCTCAGCAATTACTTTCTCTTGCCGAACAGACTAACCGGATAGGCGCGGCGCCGCCATCAGTATAGCACACATTGGGAGGTGTCAAGTTTAGCGGCAGGAGGAACACACGGAACGCGGGCGGCTTTAGCTGCGCCTTTGAGGCCAACGGCCACGAAGACCCCACGGCGCGACCTCTCAGATGCCTGACGTTTAGGCCCCCATTTATCTGTAAGGAGCTGCATGGAAACGCCTCAATTCTTACCTGTCAGGGATCAGGCCACGCAGGTGGCCTTTGTGGCCGAAGCGCTGCGCAGGCCCCTAGGCGCGGCTTCAGCCGCCCGCCTTGATGCCTGCATACACGCTGCGATAGGTGGGGATGGACTCGAAGGCGCCAACAGGCCAGACAACAAACTGCGCCTGCCCGATGATGTTCGCGCGCGGTACCGGGCCAAAGTAGCGCGAGTCGCGGCTATCCAGACGGTTATCGCCAAGCAGGTAGTATTGTCCCGGCCCAAGATGAACTGTCGTGGCAATCGGATTTTCGCTGGAGCCAGGTGGAATGGGTGGCACATACGGTTCGTTCAGCAGCACGCCATCCACATAAACCGAGTTGAGCGTCAGGGTGATCGTATCGCCGGGCAGGCCGATCACCCGTTTAATGTAAATCTGTGAGAAGTCGAAGGGGGTATGGAACACGACGACATCTCCGCGCTGTGGCTCGCCAAAGGCATAAACTAACGAGTTGACCAGCACACGCTCGTCAGTATGCAGGCCGGGCTGCATACTAGGGCCATCCAGCGGCAAGACCAGAAACGAGGTATGCAGTCCCACAAAGATCAGCGCGCTCAGCAGGATGGTGATCACCGTATCGCGCAGAGCGATCTGCTGGAGCGCCTCTTCCCGCCGTCTGGCTTGCCTGTTTTCGGGTGATGTTTGCTGGCCGCTGGTTCCGGCGCGCGCAGACGTAGACGAGGCCGTTTGCGCTGTTGTAGCCGCCGGAGCCTGCCTGTCTGGCGGTAGAGTCTCCATGCCAGCGTTGCGCGGCATCGTCATGATGTTTCTCCTGCCGATAGATCGAAGGCGAACGGCTGGCGTCAACGCTCAGCGCGCGAAGGCTGCCGCATGCCCGCGCCAGAGCGACCACCTTCCATCGAGGCGCCGCCGTAGCCGCAGAATGGGCAGACGTTCCATTTGAGTTCCAGCAGATGATCGCAGCGTGGGCATGGGCGGCGCAGCTTCGTCCCACACGAAGGGCAAAGCTGGAAGTCGTTCTCGATGCGGTAGTGACAGGTGGGGCAGGTCTGGCGCTCGGTCATCTCCGCCAACAGCGATTCTTCCTCAAGCTGGCGCTCGTAGAGTTCAGCCAGCGTCTGGCGGGGACGCACGATCATATAGATGAAAAAGCCGCCAATGCTGAAGACAGCCACCAGCACTGTCGCGGTAATCTGCAAGATCACATCTTGCGTGCGCGACCGCACATCGCGCCAGGTCCAATAGACCAGCGCCACCCAGAAAATGGCGACAAACGCGAAGAAGAAAAACGCGGCGACGCCAATCAGGCTCGTAAGGCCGCTGAGTGTGCTGCTGGCGGTAGCTGACGTTTGGCGCGCGACGCTTGACAGCAGCGACGCCAGTTCAGTGATTCCATGAGCTCCATGAGCAAGCGAGCCTGTCATGGGTGTGACGGAGTGGACGAAGTGGACGGAGTGTGTCGTAGCGTGATGTAACAAAACCCCCACAGAAGACCTCTCTTCTCTCAGCCTATCATAGATGTGTGCTGTGTGCTGCCATGCCCGGTAGGCCACGCCTTTGGCGCCCTCTGGGGCGTACATTGCGCAGAACAACTTACCTTAGAGTGTAGAGCGACATGACGATGATGCTACCTGACGTACAGGATAGCAGGTCTGGCCGCAGTCGGCAACATCTCGCCATTTTAGTCCTATTTACCTTGCTCAGGCTTGCCCAGGAGGCTGAGCGCGTGGCGAGGAGCTGTCGTCCTGCCCATCTTGCTCATTCGGCTCATTCTGTTCATGCGCTATCGCTGTGTGGTCAAGCCGATCAAAGAAGTGACCCGCTCCATCTCCCACCTGAGCGCCTGCGCGGGCAAACATGGCTGGCGCTCCGCCACGCCGTGAGTGGCGACGCCGCGCGCTTGATGTGCCAAAGTGGCGCTGAGATCGTTCTTCAAGTGCGGGCTGTTCCTGGGGAGCCTGCGTGAGTGACGCCTCCGAGGAATCCTTGCGATCCCTGTGATTGTAGTCATCTCTGGGAGTAAGGCGCGGCGCCTGCTTCGACATTGTGATATGCTCCTTGCAGAGGGTATACCGGCTTGATATGCTCGGTAAGGTGGGTAGTGCGGGTACGGTGAGTATGCGTTCTCGTACAAGAACATGGCGCATGAGAGAGCAGCTCGCCACAATGTGGTGGTGTGAGCCACAGCATCGCTACGCGCCAGTCAATGGCGTCTTGTTGAACATTTGTTTCTATCTATTGAGCAGTGTACCCTGGCGAACCGGTTCCGTCAAGCCAGCCAGCGATTTGTCTGGTCGGACGGAGCAGCGGCGGACGGCGTAGTTAGAAAGGGTCGGAGATGAGACAGTGGTTGCATTCAGCCACACATTTTCTCGCGCGATCAACGGTGATTGCGCGTCCAGCGCCCCAACGCGCCGCACACATTGAGACGACGGAGGCGCTCTCCTGGGCGGAGTTCCTCATAGCGATCTGGCGGCTTGCAGTGTTCCTCCTGTGGGATGTCGCTGCGCCGCTTGTCATTTTTCTGATAGCGTATACGCCGCGTTGGGCGCTTGCCCGTTCGCTCGATCTCATTACCGATGAGAGCGTCTACATCCAAAACGGCTCACGCGATTATTCGCTGTTCATCAACGGCGATTTCACCAATAGTTACTGGATCAACAACCGCGAAGCTCCTCCTTTCCCAAAGATATTGATGGGGGCTGGCTCGGTCTGGGGCGCCCATGTGTGGGCGCTGTCCGGCTGGCTCTATGGCGCGCGGCTGCCAGGGGTGATTCTGAGTTCAGCGTTTCTGGTGGTGGCCTACTGGCTGGCGCGCCCGATCTTCGGGAAACTTCCGGCGACGCTTGGCGCGCTGGTGTTAGCGCTTAGCCCCTGGCTGGCCTACTTCGCCGCCATCGCCTATCTCGATACGTACATGGTCACGTTTGCGTCGCTGGCTATCCTCGTTACCTGGCATGCCGTGCGCCATCCTCGCTGGCTGCCGCTGGTCGGCGCCCTGCTTGGCCTGGCGTTCGTCTCGAAGTACACCGCCGCATTCGCCGGGCTGCCTATCATCTTGTATCTGACATATTACTACCTGTTCGTCGAACACAAACGTCCTCCCTGGCAGCTCTGGCTGGCGATTGGCGCGCTGCTTGGCGCGATCTACCTCGCCGACCCCGAAATCTGGATCAATCCCATCAGCCGCCTGTGGAACAGCATGCTCTTTGAGTATGATCATGCCATACATGGGCACGGCGTGTACTGGAATGGGCGGATATGGGAGCACGTGCCACCGGGCGAGGCGATCTACATTCTGCTGGCTAAGATGAGTCTGTTCATTGTGATACCTGCGCTGCTGGCGCTCCCCTGGGCTTTCTGGCGCTTTGTCAGAACAATGCGCGCACGCTGGAGCAACCGCGACTACACACCTACGCAGATCGATGATCGCGCGGCGTTCGCGCTCTTCTGGCTGGGTGGTTTGCTTGTTCCTCTGAGCCTGCTAACCATTGTCGTCGGCACCCACTACATTCTGCCGCTGGCGCCGCCTGTCGCGTTCGTTGGCGCATGGGCGTTGGTTCGCGGCTGCGAATGGCTGGTAGCGCGGCTCAGTAGCGCTGACCTATCTGGGGTACATGGCGTCACGGCTGAGGCGTCGACTGGCGCGGACGACCAGGCAGCGCCTCAAGCGCGTTGGGCGAACTTTGGCGCACAACTCAGCCGCGCCGTCAACGCTTTCTTGGGCGAGTTGACTGATGTTCCAGGCGAAACAGTCAAGCGTGTGGCATATGACGCCAAGAGCTTCAACAAACCCGATGGGATAGTGAAACGCAGGGCGCTGTGGCGCGTGTTAGGTCTACAGGCGCTCACCCTGGCGCTGCTGGTTGGCATTGGGCTGGCGCTCACCCTGCCGCCCGCGCATGGGCTGTCTTCGGTCAGCCAGGCGGAGGGATATACCAGCGAGTGGATGACTGGCGAGAACCAGAGTTTACAGGTCGCCTATCCCGCTTATGCGGAGGGGGTGGACTGGGTAGCCGCGCATACAAAAGGGCGCACCAGCGTCACGGTAGTGGGCGCTAGCGGTTCGTTGGATTACTGGATGCAGCATCGCCAGAACATCTTTCCCCAGCGCATCAGGCTTTTGGAAGGCAACGTTTGTGAGATCGATGCGCCCACGCCTCCACAGTCACACTGTGGTGTGCCAGACGCGATGTACATCATCTTGCCAATGCACCTGGTACAGCGCCAGCAGTTGTTTCCGGTGCATCTGGTAGAGGGGCAACAGACATTCCCATTGCCTGCCAACTGGCGAACCCATGTAGTGGCGACTATCACCGGCGGCAATACCATCTATTGCTACATCTTGCATATGCACAACTGAGCGGGAAATCGGCTAGCTGGCGAACGCAAAGCTCTTCAACATCGACTGAAAGGCGACCGTGTTGAGATTGGCAAAAGCTGATGGGGAGGCGTAATAGGCGATGGTATACACATTGCCCCCATGCGTGACGCTCAATACGACAGCGTGCGCTGTTTGCGCCTGACCACCGGGCGTTACATCCGCCGCTTCTTGCGTCCAGCTTTGGCCCGCGACCGTAACCGTCGTTGGGCCAGTTTTGTTTTTTACCGGATTCGGCTGCCCCAGGCTTGCCAGCACGTCGTCATCACGCTGCGCCATATTCGCTGGGGATTCACTTGTTGGCACGTAGATGATATTCATTTCAGGGGGAATGCCGACGCTTTGCCGGGAGGAAAAGATGGCGGAATGGATGCCATGGACGTTCTCCTGGCTGGCGAACCAGGCGGCAGGATACATCACGCTATAGGCGCCTGAGACCGTAAATGGTGTCAGCGGCAACGTGGTGATGAGCGTTGCGGTAGCGGTGGGCACGGGTGTTGCAATGGCATGGGCGGTAGACGAACCACTGCCGCCGGAGGACGTAGCGAAGACAGCGGCCAGCGCAGCCGCCAGCAAGACGACGATCACAATAAGCGCGATGAGGGGCAGCCAGCCGCGCCATCCTTTCGCCGGGTCTGCGCTACTTGCGCTGTCCGAAGCGTTGAGCGGGCGTGTCTGACCGTCAACGTCGGCAAGTGAATCGCTTTGCCCAGTTTGCCCAGGAGGAAGCGGGCGCGTGGCGCTCTCGTCGGCTCCTGTATCGGATGTATCTTGCGGTTTCTCAGGCGGCATTGCGTCAACCTTTCCAATAGTGAACGCCCAGCAGACATGACATCTGCCCATAAAATACCATCACCTGGCGGTTAGAGGCTCCAGGTACCAAATATAGTAATATACGTGGTTCTCTCCATGTTGTCTTGCGCATCGCTCTCAGGAGCAAAAGGCTGGCCGCTAGCCTTTGCGCAACGCGGCGTTCGCGTTCAGCGGCAGGCTCTCATCACGATAGGCCAGCAGATAGTTCCACAGGGCGTTGGCGGCAGCCGAGAGCCGACGCCCTATGCGGCGCGCCAGCGACCAGTGTCGGTGAATGGGAAACTCTTCCACATCCAGTGTGATCAGCCGCCCCGTCATGAGTTCAAGCTCGATGGCGTTCATGGGAATTACCGCGATGCCCAGGTCTGCGGCGGTCGCCTGCTTGATGGCGCCGCTACTGCTCAACTCCATGCCGATATGCAGGGGCACATCCCGGGCGGCGAAGATGCGCGCCACATCTGTGCGCGTGCCCGAGCCTGCCTCCCTGAGCAAAAACGTCTCATTCGCCAATTCCTCGATGGAGATATGATGACGTTGCGCCAGCGGATGGCGTGGTGAGGCGATCACTACCAGTTCATTTGAGACAAAGCGCGCCACGTCCAGATCGTGAGTATCTTCGATCAGCCCCATGACTGCCAAGTCAACTTCGTCATGCAGCAAGCGATCTGCGACGGTAAAGCGGTTGACGACATCGAGCGAGAGCCTGACGTTGGGGTTTTGCCGGTGGAAGCCACCAAGCGCCCTGGGGACGATATAGATGCCTGCCGTTGTGCTAGCGCCCACACGCACAGCCCCACGCCGCGCCGCGCCCATCTCTTCGATCACTGCCTGTGTTTCCTCGATCAGCGCGAAGATGCGCTCGCTGTAGGCAAGCAGTTCGGCGCCCGCTTCGGTCAGGCGCAGGCCACGCCCCGTCTTCTCGAACAGCGGCATCCCTAGCGATTTTTCGAGTGCCCGCACCTGCAACGAGACTCCTGGCTGGCTGAGGATCAGCAACTCCGCCGCGCGCGAGTAGCTGCGTTGCTGGGCGACAGTGGCAAAGATGCGCAACTGGTGCAGGTTCATGAGCTTCTGATTCATCTCCATCTCATCTCCCTCTCGTCTCCATAAAGAAATCTTTATCTTCTCCATAAGATATTGATAAAGAAAATTATAAAACGTTTCGGGTACAATAGTGCTATGTCTCTGACTTGCTTGCCTCGCGCCAGGGTTATTCCGGCTGATATGGAGTGATCGCGGCGCAAACGAGACAAGCGCACAATGGAGATATGGCGCGTGGCGGGGGCTGTTTCCGCCACACAATGGGGTGTTTCGCGCCCTTTTTGTTTTGCCATGCCGCTCCTCTGGCTGGTATGGCTCCTGCACACGTTGATGCGGAGGTTTGATCGCACATGACCTACACGTTCACACACGACGAGCAACAAGCGCACGAGTTAGCAGCTGAATGGAAAGAGTCCCCACGGTGGAAGGACGTCACCCGTCCCTATAGCGCGAATGATGTCATTCGCTTGCGCGGCTCGGTGATGATCGAGTATACGCTGGCGCGCCTGGGCGCCGAACGCCTGTGGAAGCTGCTGTATACTGAGCCGTATGTCGCCGCGTTGGGCGCGCTGACCGGCAACCAGGCGGTGCAACAAGTGCGCGCGGGTCTCAAGGCGATCTACCTCAGTGGCTGGCAGGTGGCGGCGGATGCCAACCTGGCCGGACACATGTACCCCGATCAGAGCTTGTATCCGGCGAACAGCGTGCCAGAGGTGGTACGCCGTGTCAACCAGGCGTTGCAGCGCGCCGACCAGATCGACCATAGTGAGGGCAAAAACGATATCTACTGGTTCGCGCCGATTGTGGCCGATGGCGAGGCGGGTTTTGGTGGCCCGCTGAACGTCTTCGAGATGATGAAGGCGATGATCGCGGCTGGCGCGGCGGGCGTGCATTTCGAGGATCAACTGGCCTCCGAGAAGAAATGCGGCCATATGGGTGGCAAGGTGCTGATCCCTACCTCCACGGCGATCCGCCACCTGGTGGCGGCGCGGCTGGCGGCAGATGTGGCCGGTGTGCCAACACTGCTTGTCGCGCGAACCGACGCCAACGGCGCTGACTTACTGACCAGCGATGTTGACGAGCGCGATCATCCCTTCCTGACGGGAGAACGCACGGTTGAGGGCTTCTATCGCGTGCGCAGCGGCATCGAGGCGGCCATTGCGCGCGGCGTCGCCTATGCGCCCTACGCCGATCTGGTCTGGTGCGAGACCTCGGAGCCAAACCTCGATGAAGCGGAACAATTTGCCAACGCCATCCATGAGGCGGCGCCTGGGAAGCTGCTGGCGTATAACTGCTCGCCCTCCTTCAACTGGAAGCGCAAACTAGATGAGGACGCCATCACTACCTTCCAGCAGAAGCTGGGCAAGATGGGGTACGCCTTCCAATTTGTGACGCTGGCTGGCTTCCACGCGCTCAACTACAGCATGTTTGATCTGGCGCTGGGTTATCGCGATCGCGGCATGGCGGCCTACTCCATCTTGCAGCAGGCCGAGTTCGCCCGCGAGGCCGACGGCTACACCGCGACCCGCCACCAGCACGAGGTGGGGGCTGGCTACTTTGACGAGGTCGCCCAGGTCATCTCCGGCGGCGAATCATCCACCACAGCGCTGACCGGCTCGACGGAGCTGGCGCAGTTCCACTAGGACTGACCTAACCCCCTGGCCCCCTTCCCCAAACGGGAATGGGGTGTTTTTGTCTTTGTCTGTGTATTGAGGCGAGAGATTTTCTTTGCCTCTGCGCGCCAGCATGCTATGATGGTAAGGATTGCTTTCCCCGAACAATTGATGAGAACAGGATATACCCGTGGCAGACACCGCCGAACTCCCCTCCGATATGCTACGCCTGGCTGAGCGCATCGTTGATCGCATGATCCCTGCTGAGCCAGACCTCTCCCCAGATGGCCGCTCCATCGTCTACACACTTACCACAGCTTCTCAGCGTGAGGAGCATCCCGTCAGTGCGCTCTGGCTGGCGCCCGCCGATGGCGCGCAACCAGCCCGACAATTGACCGCCGGACGCGCCGAAGATCACCTGCCCAAATGGTCGCCAGATGGCGCGCAGATCGCCTTTCTCTCCGACCGCGCCACACGCGGTGTCGCCCAACTCTACGCGCTCCCCCTCGCTGGCGGCGAGGCGCACCCCTTGACACCCGACACAAACAAAAAGTCGGTTGAAAGCTACGTCTGGTCGCCGGATGGCCAGTGGATCGTCTTGACCAGCGCAGACGAACCGACGCCCGACGACGAACGCCGTGAGCGCGAGCGCGATGACGCGAACGTCTGGGGCGAGCGCCTGCCCTTCGCGCGACTACGGCTGCTCTCGCTGGCAACTGGCGCACTGACGACGCTTCTCAGCAAGGATCGCCACATCGGCGAACCAGTGTGGTCAGCCGACGGCTCACGCATCGCCTATTTCTCGTATGCGACGCCTGCGCTGGAATCGCACGAACGAGATGTGGCGCTTGAGTGTGTGACGTTGCGCTGGAACGAGGAGACTTCGCCGGTGGCCGATGAACCACATGCGATCGCGACCGGTCTGGCGTATGTGGGCAATCTGGGATGGTCGCGCGACGGCTCACTGTTGTTCTTTAGTGGCCCGGCCACACCTGGTGCAGCGCAATCGTCGGCGGCCATCTATACTGTTCCAGCGCAAAGTGGGATTCCCAGGCGCATTGCCTTTGGCGAGACGAGTTGCACAGGCGGTGTGATGCGTCCACATGGAGCGGAGTGGGCGACAGTGGAGGAAGACGCAGGGCTGGCGACGCGCCTACGCTGGCTGAACCTGGCCGATGGCGCGCACACGCCACTGCTGGACGATGGCATGCCCGACTATGACCTGGACGCCTGGACGATACGTGCGCTTCCTGATGGCGGTTCTGCGGTCGCCTGCATCAAAAGCACAAGCTGGGAGCCGCAGGAGGTCTGGGCAGGGAGCCATGATGGTCTGGGGTCTATCACCTCGCTGCGGCGCCTGACGACGCACGGGCAGGAGTTCGCCGATTATACCTGGGGCCGTGAGGAAGTGTTTTCGTGGTTGGCGCCGGACGGCTGGGAACTCGATGGCCTGATCGTCTATCCGCCGGATTGGCGACCCAACCAGGAGCCGAGGCCCATGGTGACGCTTGTGCATGGCGGCCCCTATTGGCGCTGGCGACCTGGCTTTCACCTGGGTTGGGGCGGCTGGGCGCAATGGCTGGCGCTGGCGGGCTACCTCGTGTTGCTGCCGAATCCACGCGGCGGCCAGGGGCACGGCGAACGCTTTGCAGCGGCGGCGCGTGGGGATGTGGGCGGCGACGATTACAAGGACATCATGGCGGCGGTGGATGCGGCTATCGCGCTTGGTCTGGCCGATCCCGACCGCCTGGGCATCGGCGGCTGGAGCCAGGGTGGCTTTATGTCAGCCTGGGCCGTCACGCAGACACAACGTTTCAAGGCGGCGGTGATGGGGGCAGGGATCAGCGATTGGGGGATGATGACACTGACCAGCGATATGCCCACTTTCGAACAGATGCTTGGGGGATCGTCGCCGTGGGACGCCCGGCCGGATAATCCTGGCCCACGCCGACATGAGTCGCATAGCCCCATCTCGTTTGCGTTCGACGTGGCCACCCCAACGCTGATTCTGCATGGCGAGAAGGATGAGCGCGTGCCAGTGAGCCAGGCGATTGGCTTTCACCGTGCGCTGCGCTACTTTGGCGCGCCAACTGAACTGGTGATCTATCCGCGTGAGCCGCATGGGATACGCGAACGCGCCCATCAGCTCGATGTCTTGCGCCGCGTGCGCCTCTGGTATGATCGCTGGCTGCGCGGGTGAAGATTGCTTCCCAGGCGGCGCTTGTTTTTCGTAAGCGACCAGGTTGACACGCTAACAACAGAGAGGGATATGCGCAAAGCAATGTTCGGCGTCACGCACTCATCTTCGCACTCATCTTCGCGCTGAGCGCCACATCCTAGAACAACTCAAAGAATTCATTGCGGCGCAACGTATTATCGAGGTCTGAACCTGACGGCTACTGCTAGCCTGACGCCACATCCATATGCAGGCGGGTGGCAGGAAAGATGGCCTGCGCCTCAGCAAGCGTTCCCTGCCAGTGATCGTCATGGTAGCGGTCGGAGAGGTGGAAGAGGATCAACTGGCCGACCTGTGCGCGTTTGGCCAGTTCGGCGGCCTGCGTGGCGGTCATGTGATGGTTGCGCTTGGCCAGGTCGAGGTCAGCTTGACGATACTGGCTTTCGCAGATGACGGTCTGGCAGGCCGCCAGCGCGGGAACCAGACGGGCCATCGCGATCTCATCCAGTCGAAAGTCGGTCAGATAGGCCAGCGAGTCGCCCGGCGTCTCGACCAGCAACTCCGCACGCAACGCCGCCAGATCGTAGCCTGAGCCGTCAACCTTCACTGTGGGCGTCTCGTCGGGCGTCTGCTCTTTGAGGGCGCGCAGCCACGGGCCAGGGCGCACGCCAAGCGCCGCCAGCTTTTCGGTCGCCACATTGAGGCGTGGCCGCTCGCGCAGGATGTACGCCAGCGAGGGCGTGAGGTGATCCATCGCCAGCGCGGTGATGGTGTAATCTGCTGTGGCAATGATGTTTGGCGGTGTTCGTTGTTGTGTGTTTGCTCTCTGCTCTCTGTCGCTTACCTCAGCCACATCATGCGCCACGCTGAACGCCTCGCGCGCAAGGTAGACACTGCTGGCGACATGATCCGGTTCGATGTCGCTGACGATCCATGCGCCCGGCTGGCCCTCCACAAGGTTCCACATGAACCCCTGGAAGCGGTGAGCCATGATGCGTCGCGTCTCCGGAGGCCCCCACACATACATCGGTCGCTCGCGGTTGAAGGTGAGCCTGAAAAGTGAGTCGAAGCCGCCAACATGATCCATATGCAGGTGCGAGAAGAGCAAGTGATCAATGGCCTGCGTTTCGGAGACGGCAAGTTCACCCACGCATCCCTCGCCGCAATCGAACAGCAGCCGGTGGATCCCCTGCCCAGTGTTGACGCGCGCGAAGACGGCGTTATCGTGCCCTGGCTGGCCCACTATGCGAAACTCGATGCTCATGTGTTGACCTTCTCAAGCGCCAGCCCATATACTCCGATACACCTCCGCGATCTTGTGGGCCACCTGCTCCTGCGTGAAGCGTTCGAGCGCACGGGCGCGGCCACGCTGGGCAAGCTCCTCGCGCCTAACGGGGTTCGTCGCCAGCGACAGCAACGCCTCCCGTAGCGCCACCACGTCGCCTTCCGGCGTGATAATTCCTGCATCGCCGATCACCTGTGGAATCTCGCCAGAGTCTGAACCAACCACCGGAACGCCACAGGCCAGCGCCTCGATCAATACCCGGCCAAACTGCTCCGCCCAGTTGGGTTGAGTGAGCGACGGAGCGGCCAATACATCGAGTTCGACCAGCGCCTGGGGAACCTCGCTGGTGGCGACCGCTGGACGAAACTCCACACGATTGGCTACACCCTTCGCCTCTGCCAATCCCCGTAGCGTCGCCTCATCCGGCCCGGCGCCGATGAAACGCAGCCGACAAAAATCTGGCAGACCGGCCTGCGCCTCGATCAGCAGTCCTGTCCCCTTGTAGAGCACGAGCCGCCCCAGGTAGCCAACCACAAACACGCCATCATCGGCTGTACGCTCGCGCCGTGGTAGTGGATGGTAGAGGTCAGGATCGATCCCATGCACCGAAAAGACCGACAGCGGCCCGGTGTAGCCCTTGCGCCGCGCCACCTCGCCAGCGCCGGCGTTGCCCGCGATCAGATACGCCATCCAGCGATAGTTGTACTGTTCGAGCCAGGCAAACGGCAGAGGATAGGCGCGGTAGAGGTTCTGCCAGGCGACAAAGACCGTAGGGACATGCAGCCGCTGCGCCGCCCGTTGGGCCTGCGCGCCTGCCGGATTGTATGGCTCCTCATCAATGTGAACGAGATCGGGTTTCAGGGCGCGTAATGTCCGATACAGCCCGCGATAGAGATAGAAATGGTAGTGACCGTTGAAGATGATGGGCAGAGGATGTACCTGATAGCCCTGGGTGTAGCGCGGCGTGAAGGGCAGCAGCCGCCCATCGTCCGAGCGCCAGGCGGGCGGGGTGATCAGCGTCAGATCAAGGTTGGGTTGGCGCGCGAGCCATTCCAGTTGGCGCTGGGCCGTCTCTGCGACAAACGTCTTGGAGATGATCGCGACGCGCATGCCGGATGATTCCTCTCAGCTACGATGATCTACCCTCTGGCCTTTTCCCATAAATGGGAAAGGGGAAGCAGGCCCATCTCATCCACTCAATCGCGTGTCATGCCGGTCACGTCGGCGTAGAGCGAGCTGGTGGAGGCGGCCACCTTATCCCAGCTAAACTGCTTGACCCGCGCCAGGCTCCTTGCCCGAAGATCGGCGGCGTATGTCTGTGAGTTCATCACCTTGTACATCGCGGCTCCCACTGCGTCGGGATCGTCCGGGTTGATCAGCAAACCTGCGCTGCCCACAACCTCCGGCAACGAGGTGCGATCCGCGCAGACAACCGGCGCGCCGCAGGCCATCGCCTCAAGCGGAGTCAGCCCGAAGCCTTCGTAGGTGGAGATGAACACAAAGCAGGAGCAGGCGCTATACACCGCCGCGAGGTCGTCCTCCTCAACCGGCGCGCAGACCACTCTGTCGGCGATCTCGAAGCGTTGCGCCAGGGGTCGCCAATCGGGATAGAGTGGACTGGAACCCAACTTGTACGGATCACCAATCACCATCAATTGCAGGTCGGGATCGTGGAGTTCATGATAGAGCGCGGCGAACGCGCCGATCAGCATGGTGATGTTTTTGCGCGCATCAAGGCCAGTCGTCAGCAGGAAGCGTTCGCTCAATTGGTACTTTTCGCGCACAGCGTCGAGCCGCGTCGGATCGATGATGCGGTGAAAAGTAGGCGCGGGCGCCTCGCCAATCACGGTGATGCGCTCCGGTGGCACGCCGATCAGTTCGATGATGTCGCGTTTGGAGTATTCCGAGACGGCGATGATGGCGGCGGCGCTGCGGGCGGCGTGTGTCACCAGTTGGGCATACATGCGGGCGCTGGCGCGGGCGCGATAGAGCGGCAGCCGCAGGTTGATCACGTCGTGAATGGTGACAACGACCGGCACGCCATAGGTACGCAACGGCGGAGCAAAGTAAGGAACGTGCATCAGTTTGGCGTTGGCCTGTTTGGCCGCCTTTGGGAAGGCGTGCTGCTCCCAGTCGAGTTTTTGCAGCCGTGCGCTCCTGCGTCCCAGGCTGGCAGGCGCTACCTCCCAACGGAAGGTGGAGGGCGTCTCAGGGATCAGGTCGTCGCCGAGCGGCTGCGCGATCAGCGCCAGGTAGTCGTTGACGCCATCCACACGGCCCAGCGCGCTCAGCAGATTATAGACATAGCGCCCTGTGCCGGTATGGGCTTCGTGCAAAAACTGCGCGTTGATCGCCACTCGCATGCTCACTCACACATTCCTAAAGGTAGCGGGGATACGCGCCACAGCCGTGCGCGCCAACAACTCTCCGCTCCTCACGCTATTATACAATGCGCGGTGGGTATTCTGTCTGCTCTGGGGCGCTTGCGCTATGGACAGCTATGGGACATCAGGGGCAAGTAGGGTAACTTCGCTGAACATGACATGCTCGGCATAGGATGGGAGCGGCATGGTGGGAGCCTGGACGACGGCTGTGCGCTGCCCCGATCCCGGACGGTCGCTGCTGTCGCTGGTGACGGCGACCCCAAGCGCATTCATGGCGATCATGTTGCGTTGGGCAAGCGCCGGGCTGCGTACCATGCTGAAGACGGGCGCCTGCATATCGGCAAGCTGCGCCGCAATCTGTTCAGGCGTGTGTCGGTAGAGCGCGCAAGCTGCTCGCGCCTGGCGAACAAGACTGCGTGGGGAGGGCGCGAAGATGGCCGTGAGCGCGC
>JAJPIU010000231.1 GCA_021324535.1 Pseudomonadota bacterium | reverse complement strand
CTTGCTTGACCGCTTGCTTGACCGCACGCGGCACAAGCCCTCGGCGCGGAGCGACTCCGGTTTCTCCGCCACACGCTCATCCAACAGCACCAAGGCCTCGTCTGCAGGCTGCCGCGCGATTTCGTCATCGGCCTGTTCCAACAGCCACTGCGCGATCTCGTCGCTGCTCCACGCCGCGCGCAGGAGGCGACTCAACCGCTTGACGCCCGCAGGGGTGCGGTGCGCGCCGAGGAGCAGGGCGCCCAATTCGGTCAACCAGATCGCTTGCGGGCGATCCCGTATACGCAACAGCGCCTCGACGCTGTCGCGCACCGTGCGCACGAGCCGCACCTCCAACCGATACGCCAGCCGCCCCAGCAGCGGACGCACGACGTCACGCAGTCACGCAGTTGACGCTGGAGGACGACGCCCTCCCCGCCCTCCGCAGGCGGACGCGCCACCGGAAATGTGTTACCCTCAGACATAGAACGGCCTCCGTCGATAGGGAAGGAGTGAATACTTCACTCTATCGCGGAGGTCGTCTCTCTTGCCCCTAAGATTCGGGGTGTTTCATGCAGCGCCTGCATCGCATTGACATGTAAGAGATTGAGCAACATCCCGATGCCGGTCGCCAATGCAATGACGCCATAGAAGCCACGCGCCTGTCGTGCAGTCTTCCCCAACCCCTCGACCCAGTGAAACGCCTCGGCGACAGCGTACCCGGCAGACCCCGCTAACACCGGAACCCCGAGCAATCCTACACCAAAAATGCCAACAGCAAAAATGATCTTTGCAAGGACACCTGCATAGGGAAACGTATGCACCAGAGGTTCGAGCGCCGCAGCCGCTTGGTCGGCGGATGTGATGTTGTGAATGCCATGTGAAAACAAGACGGTTCCAGTGGTAAACACGATGAACCAGGTAGCGATCTCCGACCAAATCATGCCCACTGCCGTATCTATGCGTAGCGCACGTAGTTGTTTACGCAGATGAGGGTGAATGCGCCGTGATTT
This sequence comes from Pseudomonadota bacterium, assembly GCA_021324535.1. GTDB lineage: Bacteria > Chloroflexota > Ktedonobacteria > Ktedonobacterales > JADMIN01 > JAJPIU01. Next base: position 16,244 of record JAJPIU010000231.1, on the reverse strand, counting down.
CAAATCTGCCACTTGTGGCTGCAGTTTTGTCCGTGATTGAGTATGCCACTGCTTGCGTTGGCGGTTGCGCGGCTCAGGTTTTGACTTGGGAGGAGCGTGTACCCGATCCTGAAGTTCTTCGACTTCTTCAGAGGCTTGCCAGAAGAACAGGTACGGGCTGATGGTCGTTCCCAACACGCCAACGACGAGCGCCAGGAACGCGGGAGTGAATTGAATGGAAGGGATCAGTGTCGCTTGCACGAGCGATTGGAGATGACCTCCTACAATGAAACCAGTGGCAACGTAGGCAAGTAGCGATAGCGCCAGCGCCTTTAGAATGGCGGCATACCGATGGTAGGGTATCAGCACTTCGAGCGCCAGAATACTTATCGAAATGAGAAACACTAGGGGTAAGAAAGGGACTCCAGGCAAGAACAACTGTACTGTGGCAGCCATCGCCCCAAGGTCAGCGCCGATATTGAGGGTATTGGCGACAACGACAAGAAACACTACGCTGATAAGCAGTCGGCGGCTGTAGTGCGACCGGACGACAGCAGCTATCCCCTGGCCAGTGACCAAACCAATCCGCACACATCTCTTGCACTGCGATCATCATTGGCAGCATATAGAGGGCTAGCCACAACTGGCTGAAGCCAAACGCTGCGCCTGCCTGAGAATACGTTCCGATGCCGGACGGATCGTCGTCCGCTGCCCCAGTGATGATCCCTGGACCCAGCACCCGCAGCCAACGACGCACTTGCTGGACATCGCGGCGTAGCGCGGGATGTGGACGTGCCTTGCGCGAGGCGCTCCATGAGAAGAACGTCGCTGGCGTCGTGCGCCCTCGCTGTGCGCTGGGGCGCGAACCGTTTTCGCTTGATGACTGAGGCGGAAGCGGGCGATAATGCTGAGTCTCATCACTCACCGTACTGCTACCTGATGAGGTGGTCTGTTGTCTCATAGGAAGACTCATTTCTCAGGAGCCATAGTGACACGCGCCTTGCTATAGCTGGCTATGGCTGGCTATGGCTTGACGGGCGCATGAACAAGCAACACTGGGAGGCGGGTCGCATCGATCACACGCTCTGCGATGCTTCCCATAAGCCACAAATTGGGGCCGGTACGCCCATGGCTGCCCATCGCGATGACGCGATAGCCATGAGTATCTGGCGACTTCCCGCTCAGCTCACTTAGAGAGCCAGCATGGCCAGCATAGGCCTGGTTGGCGGTGGATGAGAGAGGTTGCTCGCTTCTCTGAGCAAAAGGCTTTCCCTCAGCAATCTGTAGGATGGCGCTCGCTGGATCAAGCGCACTGATCACCGACCAGGTGAGCGTAACTTCTGGCGCGCGCTGCTGAAGCTGCTCGACGAGGCGTTGCAGGTAGGCGTGCGCGCCCGTCAGCGCAAGGGCTTCGGGCATGTTGTCAGCTTCTGTGTCTGCGGGCCACAATGCCAAGAGCAGATGAACCGCCCCAGAATCAGGGGTAGCAATGGCTTTTGCCAGCTCTATCGCCGGTTCAAGGGCGACTTCCGCCAGTGGGGAGCCATCTAACGGAACGAGAACGCCTCGTGGCGTGGAGAGACGAGCATCGAAGAGCGGAGTGATGGACGCTTCGTCTGCGGACGCAGTCGAGCGGAGGAGCAGCAGAGGAACCGACGCCCAACGTGAGACCTGGCGCGCCACACTACCCAATGCCCAACGGCTCAACCCCGTTCGCCCATGACTGGTCATGACAATACTATCACACCGTTCACTTATCACGGTGTCCAAAATTGCAGCTACAGCAGGCTCTGGCGTCAGAACAGTCCTCGTGTCAATCCCGGAGAGAACTGGCAGGCCAGCGAGGTGTGTCATATAGGCGTTCAGCGCACGTTGTATCTCTTCGAGCGCTTGCGGATCAACTTTGCCAGGGCCGAAGGGAAATTCAAAGCGGAGCGGTGTGCTGAAGGCACGCAACAGCATGACACTGCCTTCTGTGTGTCGAGCCAGCCGCGCAGCGATAGGAATCGCCACCTCGCTACGCATTGATCCGTCCACTGGAACCAGAATGCGCTTAAACATTGTGTACTCTCCCTTCAGATATGAATCTCTTTTTGTATACCGTACTGGTGGGAAATCACAAATATGTCTCACCCCGCTCACATGGCGTCACAAGGATGTCTCAAGAGGCGCTCCGTGCCTTTCTGCTCCACTTTTTCATCTTTTGGGAGGGCGTGGGCGCGCCACCACCTCGAAGACAATCCCGCTCTCTGCAGACTTTGCTGGATGTTTTGGTGGTTGCATAGAAGGTTCTGGGGGCGTTAATGGCGTGGCTGACCCCGACGACTGCATTGCCGGAGAGGAGTCTATTGACCCAGCAGACATAGCCAGACTAAGTGTAAACACAAACATTGCCTTCTCTCCGGGGACACCGCTACTTTCGACCCAGATAGCGCCTCACATTGCCTCAACGAGCACACGGCACAGATACAATCCAACTCCTGTCCCACGTACCGCGCCGCCTTGATCGCGTTTCAGGCGACAAAGCGTTGGAAGAGACGCAGCGCTGAAGCATGCGAACTCTCGTTCTTTAATTTCCGCCTACACTTGATAGCCTCTATGGGCTAGCGAAGCTAAGCGATGATTCATGACTGCGAAGGTGTGCTTTTCGCTCTATCCGATTTTCACCTTAGAGTTTGGTCGTCGGCAGATCGGAGATGTCATGTCCTGGCGTTGTCGGCTTGCCCACACGCACTTGAAGTGTCGTCACAAGGCCACGGAGCGCCAGAACATGATTACCAATATCCACAAGTTGTAGGGCGATAAAGGCATTTCCTACGCCTTGCGCATCCTCACGCAACGCCGCTACATGGCGATCTAACTCGGCGACGGTTGCCAGGGTGTGTTGAACACCACGCTGCAATTGTGCTTTGCTCATACGCTCCCCTCAGGTTCTTCTGCGCCTTGCAGACAGCGCCTGGGGGTGTTCGCTGCCACAGCGCCTGGAGCAGTTTCTCCACTAAGAACCAAACGATGGTAGAGAGAGCATCGCTTGAATCAGAGGTATTGTCAATAGTCTCAACACGGACGAATGATCATGACCACTGAAACAGCCGCGCCACATGTAGGCTTTTTCTCGCTCTTAGACCTGCGCTTTACGCAGGTTCACGCAGGTTCACGCAGGTTCACGCAGGTTCACGCAGGTTCGCGCAGGGCGCCAGCATCACTGGATGTGGCCACCTCAGAGGTTCTGGCTGCTTCAGTAACTGCACGCGCGGCATGCCGCTGGATCGAGCGGGCGCGTGCCAGCATGCCACAATCCAGGATGAAGCGCGCCAGACAGACAACGCCGACCACGAGGCTAAAAAACACGGACGCGCCCAAAGCGAGCCGCGCCACGTCCGCCATTGGTGTAGAAAGAGTCAGCGTGATCAAAAGGCTTGTCACAACACCTACAACGCCTACGATAAGTGCCCACCAGCGAATGTGTGTCGTACTAGGCTCCGCCATATCAAAAAGGAATTGCTCAATGGGTGTCAGCGATGTTTCGGTAGTCGCTTGTGGCGCCGATGAGTTCGTGTTCATAAGACTGCTTGCTCCTCATGCTGTGAAGCTCGTTGGACGCCACAGTAGCGCCCACACATCATCCACTGTAGAGGGCCAGTATCACGCCTTCATCTCAACTAGGTATCGCTTGCTCACAGAGCTATCACATTACACTGCTCCAACCGTTTGCGGCCTGTGACCTATGGTTGCTGATTGTACATTCCATCTTCTTAAAATTGGAGCAGTACGCTCGTGTCTGGCGCTCGCCTCGCATGCTGGTAGCGTCTCACTTCCTTCACAGAAAGGTCAGTTGCTATCCATCGCTTGTAATTATTCACTCCGCACGCACTGCCACGTTGTTGGTCTATTGTGGGCAGGCAACCAGAACAGCGTGAGTGGTTCCTCGAATAACCTCATCGGCGACGCTCCCCAAGACGAAGCGGCTCAATCCACTACGCCCGCGTGTTGTCATCACGAGAAGACCTCCGTGATCTTTGGCATACTGGAGGATCTCCTCGCTGAGAATATCTCCATAGCGAATTGCGGTATCAATTTCGCAGGAGCGCCCCTCGATACGCTTCCGCATGCTTTCTGCTTGATCCTCGAGATAGCTCCGTGTTGCGAGGTGTTCTGATGCGTCAGCGGTGTACGACATCACCTGCAACAATGTGATCTCGCGTGCGATTCGGCCCGCGAACACAGTTGCAATTGGAAGAGCGCTTTCAGCGGTTGGAGAACCATCGAGAGGAATGACAAGGTGATGCAGCAGATGGGAAAAGGAGGGAACGTCCTGCCCATCGGCGCCGTGTACAAGCAGAACAGGGCGGTGGCTCAAGCGCACCAGGCGATCTGCGATGCTGCCCAACGCTGCACGCACGATACCTGCACGGCCATGCGACGCCATGATAATCAACCCAATTGGCTGATGCGCGCAGATGTCGAGCAACCCATCACCTGGCTCGCCCTGCTCGACGACAGTTTCGACATTGACCCCCTGCTGCCGGAACGTCTGAGCCTGGCGCTCCAGATATGCCTGTACCCCACTGCGTTCATCGTCAAGCAGGCGCTGGTATGTGTCAGGATCGATGGGAGCGCCCAGCGCTCCCGGTGGGAGAGGTAAAAGCGAGATGACACGCGCCAACACGATCTGGCGTTGAAGCATGCGCGCCAAGTTCAGGGCAAGAGGCAGCGCGCCTTCGCTGCGCGTCGAGCCATCCAGTGGGACAAGGATACCTGAAGCTGGTGTAGCGAGCGTTGTAATCGGTGTCATGTTCATACAGGCGATCTCCTTTGACGATGAAGAGCAGGATCTGCCGCGAGTACGAGAGGAGCCAGTTGGCCCATAGGCGGCGCAGAAATATCAAGTGTCACATCAATCTGACCGTCGCTATGGATGGTCTTGAGGGGAAAACCTGCGTTCTCCAGCACCTCAAGCATGCGCGTGTTCTCCGTCATTACGTAGGCTACCAGCGTAGTAAACCCGTGAGCGCGGGCATAGTCGGCGAGCAACAGTAAAAGCGCCATACCAAGGCCGTGTTGTTGCCAGGCATCCGCAACAGTAAACGCTATCTCGGCAGAGTGCAAACTAATCCGATCGTAGCGCCCCACAGCGACGATTCGGTCATGTGGGGAGACGCCCGTCGTCGCCACAAGCGCCATGCGGTCACGATAGTCAACATGGGTCAGCCGCGAGAGTTCCTGTGGTGGAAGCGTTCGCACACATGCGAAAAAGCGAAAGGTGATGCTCGTTTGAGACAACCCGGCGAGGAAGTTACGTAATCGTGTAGTATCGCTAGGACGAATAGGGCGTACATGCAGGGTGTCACCCGTCCACAGCGTCAAGGTGCCAATGAGCCGTCGAGCCGCTGCTGGTATATAGCTACGCTGCTTGACGCCTATCGAAGCATGATGCGAAGGACATGATGGCTGAGTCGCTTGAGCAGGCGAAGGCGATGCCAGAGGTGGGGTGAGTGTTGACCGACCACTGGGCACACTACATACGTTACTGCTCGAAGAGCGCTGCACACCGATAAGTGGCAGAGACATATATGAGGTCTCCTTTCGTACGATTTGGCTATTTGCTCAGGCTAGCTAAAAAACATGAAGAAAGGGAACACTTCTTCTCTCGTCAACGCGCTTCTCCTGGTCTCCCACTTCGGGGAGGTTGAGTTGCGATTTTGTGGGTACGCCAGAGGAGCATGCCAGTGGCGCAACCCAGAGCATGTACGCGAAGATGTTGATACGCGCGAACACTCCCATCCATGGCGTTGGCTGGTTCGCCACCATCTGGGGAGTCTCCAGAGCGGCCAATGCGCCAAATACGACAACGATCAGAGTCGTTACGATGGAATAATGGAATAGAGGAGGAACCGCGAACCTTCGGCTGCTGCTCCGAACCCGAGAATGAGCAGAATCAAGAGCATCGTCGCAATGGTGAGAATGATATGCCAGAATCGGTACTCGAGCCCTGAACCCCACGCAAGTGCATCGGGGCAAAGAGCATCCCTTCGATGCCTCGAATGCCTCACACTTGATCGATGACCATCAGGACTGCCACAGTGCGTGGGACGGACACGCGAACACTGCGCAGATCGCCAAACGCCCACTGCGAAGGCGATCATCAGCACGCTTGACGCCAGGAAAAGCGCAACGACGAGAGATCGCGACGGAGCGTCGACAGCAAACAGCTCGCTGCCTTCCTGAGAAAACGAACTGTAACCATTCCAGATCATCGCGCCAAGGATGGTAGCGGTGACATAGAGCAACGAAGCGATAGGGCTGCAGGGAAGCAGGCGCCTTTCGAGTACAGAGACATCCTTTTTGACCACTGGCGGCGATAGTGTTACCATGGCGTTGACCTGCCTTTCCTCGACTTCTCTCACAAATAACAAAGTGCTTTCTACGATAAGCTTTGGCAAGAGAGATCACATTTTCGTCCCAAAAGCTGTCCGAGGCATCACATCTGACTCACAGTTGTATTCGTTTTGGCCTATTGAGTCCGGTATCATCTGTAAATTGGGAAGCGCCTGCTGGTCAAGTCCGGAATCATCTGTAAAATGAGATCGCTGGGAGACCGTAGCCCTCACACGGAATGCGTCATAGCTGCCTCCTAGCTGCCTCCTAGCTGCCTCGTTCCTGCGGTAAGCGTCGAAGCGCCGCCGCGATGATCCAAGCCGCAAGTATGCTGACGAAGATCAACCAGAACGGTAGTGGGGCCGAGCGCGGGGCTTGGTTGGCGGCGGCCACCACGAAGAGCCAGGCGGTCACCGGAATGCTCTCCAGCGCGATGGCGGCGCCGAGCGCACAGGTGCGCCCCACTTGCTCTTGCCAGCATTGAGCGCGGAACGGCGTTTCCCGCTCAGTGGAGGGCGTGGTTTGTTGCTGTGGGCCTTGCTGTGGGCCTTGAGGAGCATCGTTCATGGGCGAACCTCCTCCAGTTTCAGGCCAATCGAGTCATGGGGCGCAGTGTCCGCCGCCGCTGGCAGAGAACGGCCACGCCGATCGATGCCATGCGTCGCCAGCGCCTCATCCAGCAGATGTTTCCAGGTCGCATTGGAGCCGATCCGTGTGGTCGGAAGCCCACTCGTCTCGATTGGCCCATCCCCTGTCAGCAACATGGCAACAGAATGACCACGCGCACGCAGCCGATGCAGCAACGCCAGCCCCTCAGCGCCCAGGGCAGGCGCCGCCCCTGTATACACAATTGTGCTGCCGAAAGGCAGATGGGGTGTTTCCCTGGCGATCACCTGGGAAATCGGCGCAGGGAAATAGGGGATCAAGCGCGCCAGTAGCTCTTGCGCGTAGACAACCTGTTCGCGCGCCGCGCTGGGCGGCAGACGGAGGTGGAGCGTCGGAGAGCGGGCGACGTTTGCGCCCGTTATCACCACCTCTGCTGAAGCAGCAAGCGCATGTGCGCCAGCGTGGCCTGCAACCGTGGGCTTCGGTAGATCACCTTCCCCCAACGTTCCATTGGCAAAGAGGCCGACGGCGTAGCCATGCTCGATACCCCAGGTCGTAACCGAGGCTGCCGCACACAACGCCAACTCCAACAGATCCGGGTCGTAGCCGAGAACAGGATTGTCATACGTACGCGCATCGACGAACAGGATGAGCGTGTGATGGGTGGACGGCTTGAGGACTTTGGACTGCAAACGGCCCATGCGGGCGGTCGCCTTCCAATGGATGCGGCGCGGATCGTCGCCAGTAACGTAGTCGCGCACCCCAATGATGCGCAACGGATCCTCCAGGAGCGCGTGTGGCGCCATGCGGTCGCCAAAGGGCGCGCGAGCAGGCAGGCCCAGCCGCTCAAGTGGTACCACCAACGGGTACACCAAAAGGCGCTCGGTCACGTGTTCGCGCTGCTCCTCACGGGTGAGCAAGCCAAAGGGGTCACCGCTTTCAAGACGGAGTGGGCCAAAGGTGTAGAGGCCCCGCGCAACGCAGCGCAGCCGATAGCGGCGGGTCACGCGCTGGAAGGCCCAAAGTGAGAGTGTATTGATGAGCAGTAGCCGCAAGGGCTTGACCGATGTTTCCAGGTAGGCGCCACGAATCGGCGTGCCTTCCTCCGGTACCTCGTCTTCAATTCGCAAGCGAGGTAACGGCAGGAACTTACAGTTCTCAACAGTGAGCGTAAGCACGATCTCATCGCCGATCTGTGCGCGGCGTGCGCTGACGGTGCGCTGAACGGTAACGCCTGAAAGACAAAATCGATACCAGAGTTCCGGCACAGCTCCCAGCACAATCACCAGGTACCCTGCCACGACGAGCAGTGGTTGCCGAAGCAGGAGACTGAGCAGGAGAATAAGGACCCCGATCAGATACCAGGGGCGGCGTGAGAGCAATTTCTCGTCTGGTAGTACAGGCGCATCAGCATCGTTGGCCATAGGACTCCCCAGAAATACGTCGTATCCTTGCGGCCAGTAGTCGTACTCGACACTAAACATGACCGCAGATAGGCGCATATGAGCGCAAACGAAATGGCTTCTATGGAGCCCACCGTGCGCCACACCCCTAACAGGGTACGCAACAGGTTCCATAGAAGCCATCAGCTCCGCAGGGAGCGTTTACGGGGGCGAGCTTCATCGCCCACACATCTGTGTCTCTCATTCAGACTATAGCACAGTGTTTCATCCGTTTGCGCCGCGTGGAGCGCGCCCCAGCAATACACGTAGCCGAGTAAAGACTGCGCGGAATGGCACAATGAGTGGGCTGGGAAAACCCACCACGAGCGACTCGACACCTGAGGCGTCTTCCGCTTCATCCCCAGTGGGGAGGTGTGGCAGCGCCAGCGTCAGCGCGCACCCTAAGAGCGAGTGTCGCAAAGTCGCCGAGGTGATCTGACCAAGCGGTATCTCACGCAGAGCGGCGCGGGTGTGCGGGTTGCGCCCGACCTGCGCAAGCAGCAAACGTCGCGGGGTCAGCGTCAGCAACGTCGCTTCCTTTGAGGCTGGCGCGTTGCGGCTCGGCGTGCGCGCTTGCGCGAGGATGGTTTCGCCCGGGGCCAGCGCCGCCGTGGTCGCCTCGGTGAGCGCCGCAACCTGCACAGACGCGATCACGTCGCCAAGCGTTTCCAGCGCCGCCGCTTCCTCGTCGGTCGGCTTCCACGGCTCGACCTCAGGCATCCGGCGGAGACGACAATCCTTCGTGGCGGAAGACCCCGTCCAGGGGATGAAGCGCTCAATCAGGGTTGTGGCGTGGGCAAGCGCGTCGGCGCCTCCCGGCGGAAACGCCACGCCGGTTACTTCGGCGCCATCCACACCCTCCAACGCTACCAGCAAACGCGCCCAGCGGGAAGGGATCGTCGCCTCATCGAACGATTTAGCGCCGACCAGCCGTTGGCGAATCTCGGCTGGCCAGCCAGCAACCGCCGCATCGAGCGCGACGCCTGCCGGCGCACTCGCGCTGGAGATAACACGCCCCAGTGGCCAGCTTTGCGCGGTGTAGCCCCAGGGGGTCAGGGTGGCGTCAGGAGGGGCAACTTCGCGTAACATCAACACCTGGCAATCCGTGATGAGCACCAGGCCTTCATGGAGGGCGCGTCCGCGTTGGCGGTCAACCAGATTCTGTCCCTGCGCTAGCGCGCCCTTGAGCGACCAGCTTCCCAGTCTCCTAGCGGGAGACGCGCTGCGCAGGTCAGGCGTCCTCGGGAAGATCGTCGCTTGCCCTACCCACCCCCGCACACTCAAGGATGGGCAGTGCGCGAAAAAGAGCAGTCGCTCATCGGGAAGCAAGACTTCGCTTACATAGCGCTGAAATCGCGCCGGTAGCCACTGTTCCAGGTGTTCGGGTTCAGCGTAAGCGGCTTCCCCACGCGCGAGCAGTTCCGCGACGCCGAGTGGCGTAGACTCACGCCAGGGGAGGCGGCGCTCTTCGTAAGCGCCCACGAAGACACTCTCATGGGGGAGGCTGTGCGCCGATGCGACTTCTTCGTCGCGGCGACCCAGACGCGCCTGCGCACATGCCACTTGATAGAGTGTGGCGATGGTCGTTGCGTCCACGACTGCTTCCAGGCGCATCCCCGGAGAACCAGCCACCATCTCAGTGAGCGCCTCCTCCAGGCGCTGACGCAGGGGCAGAGGCAGGTCATTTAGCGTCCTGATTGTCGCAAGCGCGCGATCGGCGATTGGGAGCGTGATGGCGATCCAGTCACCGATGCTCCCAGGCGCCTGCGCAGCCTCCTCCGCGTTCCGGTGTGAGGACACCTCAGACACCTCAGACACCGCTTGACGAGCAATCCGTCGTGCGCCGAGAAACCGGACACGCAGCCGCGTCCCTGGCGCATTGGGCGGGTCGGCGAGCGTCAACGCGAGCAATGATGGGCCGACGCGCGCGAGGATCGCGTGCGTGTCCGGTATGCCATCGGGATGTTCATCCACCCAGGCTGGTCGTCGGCGATGCGAATTGCGCTGGTTCGCCGCGCCGGACGACGGCGCCAGGGGCACGAATGGAAGATGGACGAGATCGACTCCGCAGGTGTGCGTGGGATGAACCACCTCATCGAGCGCCATCACCTGCGCAGTCGCGTCCCAATGGAGACACTGATAAGGCCCGCCCGACTCGACCACATACGCCATCGCGGTGAAGGCTAACAGACCTGGTTCAGTCGAATCAGCGTCAAGTAGGGACGAAGCGTCGAGCGTTTTTGCTTGCCTCGTCTGGGTAGATGAGGATGCTGTGGTCTCGATAGTCAATGTGATACCTCCCTGGCGCTGTCGGCGTCAGGCGCAGCTGGTGTTCGGAAGGTTGGCCAGCGCGCCAGGCGCATAGGGCGCGGCGAGGGCGAGCCTGACGTGTGCAGTGGAGGGGGAGCCAGATTGGCCGGGCAGACAAAAGCCTCTACCGCACCGCAGACATGCCGTCCGCGAGGTAGAGGCCATCAGCCGAACAAGGGCAGTTCATGGCGAGCCTCATCGCCAAATGATCGTGTATGCGCAGTACGCGCTCGTAGTTGAGTTTTTGGAAGACATGAAGCCGACTGCATCTGTCTGTACTTTAGCACGACGCCCTCTGTTCCGTCAATGTGTCAGATGGCGCAAACGGGCGCTTGCGAGAGACGAAACGGCTATGCTATACTCTACGTGGGTTTTATGACTAGATCGCCGATGAAGCTCGGAGTATCATCGTCCTGTTGACGGTTAATGGCTTCTACAAGTCCGCACGGTAGGTGCGGCCTGTAGAGGCCATTTTTGTTTGCCTGTGTGCCTGCCGGGGTGATGTGTTCACGAAAGGGTGTTTCTTCATGACCGTATCGCGCACCGATCACAAACCGAGATTTGCGCCGGAGGGTCTCGGAGTTCCCAATGGGCAGGACTGGCGTCAGCTTACCGATGAACTTATTGGCGGCCTGACGTTCTGTGCTGATTGCCTCGGCAGGGAGGAGACGGTGGCGAATGAGCGCGCACAGGCGGTAGCCGCGCAAACACTGCTCTCCGGAGTGTCTAAAGGTATCGCACAGGCGGGGAATTTGATCGAGCGGCTCAGGCAGCGGTATGCCGATGAGGAATCTGAGGGAATCGAGGCCGTGACATCGTTCTCGCAGCATCCACTCGTCCGGCTGGCGCAAACCTATCTGAATGCATTCGAAGCGGTGGGCGTGGTCAGCCTACTCGTCTTTGATATGCCTTTGCCGCAGCAGATGCGCGCAACCGCAGTCAAATGCGTATCGCTCGCGCTCCAGGCGGCGCGAGAATTGAGAAGGGCGATCAATCTTGTCTTCGCCAGTCAAGGGCTGGGGACGGTAGCCGATAGCTGCGCGCACATTGGGCGGCTCGAAAATCAGGCGGATGCTGCGTTTCAGACCGCGCTCATCGCCATCTTTGGCCAACCCAGTGGGGAACATGTTGGTCAACGCTGGACGCAAAACGAGGCTGGAACGCTTCGTCTGTTGCTTGCGCTCGAGGCGCTGACAGATCGTTGTGAGGAGATCGCGGAGATGCTCCTCTTGGTCGAAGTGACGGGATACGGAGTGAACGCATGAAGGAGCTGACAAAATCCGCAGCGTCTTCACAGCTCAAAGCCAGGGCGCTCAAGTTTGTGCTCTTGATCGGCGTCATGAGCTTCTTTGCCGATTTCACCTACGAGGGTTCACGCAGCATCATTGGCCCCTATCTGGCGTTGCTTGGGGCCAGCGCGGTGGCGGTGAGCGTCATCTCCGGATTTGGCGAATTGCTCGGTTATGGCTTACGCCTGGCCTCGGGACGCTTCAGCGACCAGACGCGGCAGTTCTGGCCCATCATGATCGTCGGCTATGTCGTGCAGATGTCGGCGGTTCCCTTGCTTGCGCTGGCGGGCAGTTGGCAACTCGCCGCCGTGCTGATCATACTGGAACGTGTCGGCAAGGCCACACGCAATCCTCCCCGCGATGTCATGCTCTCGCACGCCTCGAAAGAGATGGGCTATGGCTGGGGCTTTGGCGTACATGAGGCGCTCGATCAATTTGGCGCGCTGTTTGGCCCACTGCTGATGGCAGGCGTGCTGGCGCTCCGGGGCGACTATCGGCTCGCCTTCGCCGTGTTGCTGGCGCCTGCCCTCATCATGCTGAGTCTACTAGCAGTTGCACGCTGGCTGTACCCACGACCGGAAGAGTTGGAGCCAAATCCGCCGGATGTCCGCACGACAGGGCTGCCGCGTGTCTTCTGGATCTATCTGGCAGGAGCCGTGCTGGTGGCCGCCGGGTTCGCCGACTTCCCGCTGATCGCGTTCCACTTCGCGCAGGTCTCCAGCGTGCCGGGGACGCTCATCCCTGTCCTGTACTCGGTGGCGATGGCGGTAAATGGCGGCGGCTCACTGCTCTTCGGGCGCTTATTTGATCGGCTGGGTCTGGTCATCCTGGTTCCGCTGACCATCCTCTCGGCGCTCTTTGCTCCGCTGGTGTTCCTGGGGGGCTTCTGGGCGGCGTTGGTTGGCATGGCGCTGTGGGGACTGGGAATAGGCGTGCATGAGTCGATCATTCCCGCCGCCGTGACACTGATGGTTCCCGTCTCGCGGCGCGCCTCTGCGTTCGGCCTTTTCACTGCTGGCTACGGCATCTTCTGGTTTCTGGGCAGCGCCCTAATCGGCGTGCTGTACAGCGTCTCGCTCCTTGCGCTGATCGCGTTTTCGCTGATCGCCGAGCTGGCCGCCATCCCGTTTTTCCTGCTGGCGTGGCGTCGCAGTCGCCCACCGGCTGCCACATAAGCAGATCGTATGAACTATGCGCAAGTACACCCTGCGCAAGAAGGAGGCATGCTCATGCTCACCCTTACGATTCCTGGCCGCGAGCCGCTCACCCTGGACCACCTCGTCTGCGACATCAACGGCACACTGGCGGAAGATGGCTTTCTGATCGATGGCGCCGCCGGGCGACTCGCTCAACTGGCCGAGACGCTCACCATTCATCTATTGACCGCCGATACCTATGGGACACTGCCGACCATTGTCGAGCAGATTCGTCAGGCGGCAATCTCGGTAGATGCGACCAGCCCGCAGGTACGCCGCGTGGAAACCGGCGAGGACAAAGCGCGGTATGTCAGCGAACTGACGCCACCCGCTGTCGTGGCTATCGGCAACGAGGCCAACGATGAGGCGATGTTTCAACGTGTGGCGCTGAGTATCGGCGTCATTGGGCGCGAAGGAGCTTGTATGCGTACGTTGCTAGCCGCTCAGATCATCGTCACCTCGCCGCTCGATGCGCTCGATCTCTTGCTCTCGCCCAAACGGCTGATCGCTACCCTTCGGGCGTAGACCGTCGCTCACGACGTGCGTTGGAACGACTCCATGTGGCGCCACGAGTTGTGATGAGAAAGGAAAAGGCATCAGATGCATTGCTTTGCCTGCACCCGCGACGGGAACACTGAAGTGGCGGTTGGTATCTGTCGGCGTTGCGGCGCTGCTGCATGCTTCGCACACATGTGTGAAGTCTGGCTTCCCGGCAACCCGAGTGGCATGGCAGGGGAAGGTTTGCCGCAACATCTCCTGATGTGCCGTGATTGCCGCTCAATCGCTTCGACTATATCGGAGAAGGCGGCGAAACGTCAGCGCGACAAGTCGGCGCCCCCACCCCCTGTCACGTCAGCGCCAGACGCCATGAGCGATGTGTCTGACGTCCCTTGGGAAACGAGCCCGCGCTCACCAGAAGACGCGGGAGAATCCCCACTCGATACAGTGGCGGTGGTTCAGGCCGCAGAGGCGTTGCTCACACATAGGCAAGTCGAGTACAGGAGACCGCTCGATCAGGGAGCACGTCGCGGTACATTTGCCGCGCATGTGCTACTTCGTTGGCGAAGGTTACGGCGCCACCTGCGCCGTTGGTTCAGAACAGCGTGAAGGAGAGGCGTCTCAGTGAGTAGTGCCAGACCTCACCACAGTCCCGCTAACCCTCACCACGCAACGATCCAAGGGACGAGATCAACACGGGGTGAACGCGATAAGACAAGCAACTCACAAGACATGCGCCGGAAAAATTGCGGACGTGAGGACACTCAAATGCCATCCAATGAGAGCGCCGCTCGCGGAACCTCCCGGACGTTTCTCTGGGCACGCTATCCCCATCTGGCGCCAATCCCCGATGCGAGAGCCTGGTTGGCCTGGCTCAGAACGCAGCAGATAACCCAAGCGACTATAGATGCGTATGGACGGGGTTTGGACGATTTCCTGGCATTCAGTTTCCGACACACGGTATGTGTGGAGGAGGCGCCTGCTGAGTTGTTACGTGCTCATATCACTGCCTATGTGTGCGATCTTGCGCAGCGTCCCGTTCAGTACGCCCGGCATGCGCCTGAAGAGGCGCTTACCCCAGAGCGGTTAGCTTGTCGCTGATAACCCCAAAGCGGGCGCAATTCGACTCACCGAGGACGCTGACAACTACCTCTGGGGTGTCGTGACCTACCTCGTGCGCTCGGTTCGCGACGCCCAGCAACTTGCCGCAGCGACGTAAGGATGCGTTTATGCTACAGCAGTTAAGTTTTGCCCTTGCAGATTGCAACGCCTTTTACGCCTCCTGTGAGCAGGTGTTTCGCCCGTCGCTGGCTAATACCCCAACCATTGTGCTGTCGAATAACGATGGCTGTGTCATTGCACGAAGCATCGAAGCCAAGCCCTACATCAAGATGGGAATCGCCGTCCACAAGGTGCAGAAGCAAATCAGGGACTACGGCATCAACGTCTGTAGCGCCAACTTTGCGCTCTATGGGGATATATCGCGACGGGTCATGGACGTCTTAGGAAGCTTCGCCGCAGAAGTTGATCCCTATTCGATTGACGAGGCGTTTCTGAATCTGACGCCCGTTCCTACCAACGACCGGGCTGCCTATGCGGCACGCATCCGTGAGACCGTCCATCAGTGGACAGGCGTGTGGGTCAGCATCGGCGTCGCGCCAACCAAGACGCTGGCGAAGCTCGCCAACGACCTCGCCAAGCAATCACTCACCGGCGTCTGCGATTTGACTGAGCGACGAGCGCAGGAAGAGGCGCTCGCTGCCATTCCTATTGAAGAGATCTGGGGGATCGCCGGGCGGAGGGGCGCGGCGCTACGCGCGCATGGAATCGAAACCGCCTACGAGTTCGCCTATATCGCCGACCCTGGTTGGGTGAAACGCCATCTCTATACGCCAGTCGCACGCACACAACTTGAATTGCGCGGTGTCTCCTGCTTGCCATTGGAAGTCGCACCTGCGGCGCGCCAGCAGATCATGTGTGCCAAGTCGTTTGGGCGACCGGTGACTGCCTTGAACGAACTGAAGGAGGCGCTCGCCCACTACACAGCGATGTGCTGCGCAAAGGCGAGGGCGCAAGATTCCCTAGCGTCTACGGTGAGCATATGGCTGGCTACCAACAGCTTTCGCACGAACGAGCCGCAGTATAGCAAGAGCGTCACGATCCACTTGCAGCGCCCCACAGCCTATGCCCCGGAGATGCTGCGTAGCGCCTATCCAGCCTTGGAGCGCATCTATCGAGACGGCTATCGTTATCATCGGGTGGGCGTCTTGCTGGCGGAACTCGTGCCTGCTATGCCCCTGCAAGGACAACTCTTCACGCCACCACCTGACGAGCGCGACGAGGAGATCATGGAGGTCATGACGCGCATCAACCAGCGGTACGGCCAGGGGACGATCCGCTTCTTGGCGGCTGGCACAGAGCAGCCCTGGCAGATGCAGCAGCTCTATCGTTCGCCACGATATACCACACGCTGGGAAGAGTTGGCGCAGGCGAGGTAGACGATTGTATATCTTCATTGTCTTTGTTTCCGCTTTTTGTTGGACGTG
>JAJPIU010000064.1 GCA_021324535.1 Pseudomonadota bacterium | reverse complement strand
GCCCATCATCGCCCATCATCACACCGCACATCATCAGCAAGCGCGCACTGCTCACCTATGTGAAGACGCGCGACTCATGGCCGCCGCTACATACCTATGCCATACCTGTGCCGGGTGGGCGCATACGCGCAAAAACTATACCGAGACGCCCACCAGCGGGGCCAACTGCGCGCGAAACTGTGGGGCAAGCGGACCAGTAGGGCGTAGGGCGAGTCCCGTGCGTAAGAGCAGCGCCGCCTGGGCGTAGGCGTCCTCATTGGCGGCGTAGCGTCCCAGGTAGAGGTAGGGAACGGGATCGGTGGGATCAAGCGCCTGCGCCTGGATGAAGGCGTAATAGGCGTAGGTTTGCTGGCCAAGCATATCGTACACCTGGCCAAGCAGCGACCAGAGTTGTTCATTGGTGGGCCAGCGTTGTGTGGCGGCCAGCGCAGTCGCCAGCGCGTTGCCGGTGGGATCGTTTGATGATAGCCCCAGGCCATGCGCCACATAAAAGCCGACCAGCGTAACGCTATAGGCGGGATCGCCGCTCACCTGCGCCGCAAGCTGCATATCGTGTGCGGCGCTTACATAATCTCCCTGCGCAAGCTCCATACGTCCAGCCTCGCTCCATAGCACGGGATTCTTGATGTCTTCCGCTAGCCCCTGCGTAAACAACGCAAGCGCGCGAGCGTAGGCGCCCTGGCTGGCGGCGACCTCGCCCGCCACGAAACAGGCAAAACTGAGCTGGGGAGCCAGCCGCAGTCCTAACGCGATCTCTTGTTGCGCAGCCTGGCGCAGCCCCAGCGTCCACAGCGCCCACCCCAGGAAGGCATGCGCCGAGCCGACGGCAGGCGCCAGCGCAACGGAGCGCATCAGGGGGGCAAGCGCGAACGCTGGGAGATCGGCGGCGAGGTAGTCGTAGCCCAGGCGCTCGAATTGTTTGGCAGTCTGTGGAGCGGCGCTGGCTGCCTGGATGAAACCAAATTGCTGAAGCCAGGATGCGTCTGCCCGCGAGGCGCCGCTTGCGGCGGCGAAATCGCCCTGGGCGGTGGTGGTCTCGCCCCGTTGCAGCGCGAGCAAGCCCAGGTGAAGGCGCGCCTCAACCGCCAGCGCGCTTCCCTGCGGCGCGAGGGCAATCACATGCGCCCAATCGGAGGTGGCCTGAGAGAAATCGCGCACATATTCAGCCCGACCGGCGAGACGTCGCCACGCGAGGGGAGAACCAAGCGACGCGGCATGATCCCACACGGCAAGCGCGCCCGCTGGACCAGCATACACGCCAAGCGCTGACAACGCCTCGCCAAGCGCATACCACGCCTGGGCATCGGTGGGGGTGAGCGCCAGACAGCGGCGATAGGCGTCGCGCGCCAGGCTCCATTGCTGCTGAAGGCTGTAGACATCGCCCGACGCGCAGAGCGGCAGAGAGTCGTTGGGCGCGCTGGCATGGGCAAGCGCATAGAAACTGAGCGCACGGTCGTAGCGGTAGGTCTGGCGGGCCTGCATGGCGGCGCGCAGATAGGCTTGCTCGCCAGGCTGGATGGGTGCCAGGACAACGCACGCGGCGACAAGCGTGAGCGCGACGAGCGCCAGCCGCATCACCCAGGGCAGGAGCTTGTGACCGGCAGGTGTAGGTCGTATGCTTTTCGTCACGCTGCGTTCCACCACCTGATTCGCCTTTGTGTAGGAGCGCGCCTTGCAAAATAGTATGGCGCCATTGCGCTGACCGCCGAAGCATTGTACCAAAAGCCGCGCAAATTGAGAAGGATACCGTCACGACATGGCCAGAAAACGCCGCTTGTTACGATAGAGAAGGCAGGTTGCATTCCATTAGACATGTTAATATCTTCATCTATGGCTTCCCATGAGGGGTGTGAGTTGTATCTGTTGAGCGAGCGCGTAGGCGGTGGGGAGATCACTCTCGCTCTCGACAAAGACACGACCGACCACGAGCGCCGCAGTGTTCGGAGACGCGATCTGTGGCATGCCCTGTGGCGCCGTTCCTTTCCAGTGTGGCCCACGAATGAGGTACTCGCCCGCCTCGGTTCCTGTGGTACGCTTGCCGACGTAGGCAAAATCTGTGCCGTCCGATGGATCAGTGAACTGCACGCTGTAGTACCGGCCTGCCATGTCCGGCACATGCAAGACGAGCGGCCCATTGGCGAGGTCGAGCCAGCCGCCGACGTAGAGCACATCGCTGGTTCCTGTCCCCAGTAAGCTGGCGTTTGACGCAGCGGGCGACGAGAGCGTGGGCGTCGCGTACAGCGTATTGATGGGGATGGGGCCACCGCCAAGCCCATGCCGAACGACCGCTCGTTTGAAGGCGCTATATGTCATACGCGGCCAAAAATACACGAACGCGAATGCGCCGACTCCCCAGATGATGACAGCCACGACAACGAACCCGATGATTCCAGTTCCCCCAGCGAAGATACGGTAGACCGTCCAGGCGAGGATGGCCAGGATGACGAACGTAATGGGGTAGGCGTATTTCAGAATCAACCTGTTCATATCAGTGCGCTTTCATGACTGTATGACCGGTGGCACATGGTACTCGCCATCGAGGATGGCGCGGCTGGGCAGATACGCGCGGAGCATCAGCTTGAATGCGCCTGCCGGAGCAGGCAGCCAGTTGGACTCGTGTCCGGCAGGCGGCGTTCGCTGAATGTAGATGTCAACGGAGCCATCGGCGTTCGGCGCGAGTCCAGAGGTACTGCCGACGCTGGAGCGATTGATGGGGTTACTGACCATGAATCCGGCGACATCATTCATGGTCAGCGACCAGAACGCATCGTTCGGCGGGAGCTGCCCTGCGGGGAAATGCAGGACATACTCACGCTGGCCGGTTAGCCGCCGTCCAGCGCCGTCAACAGTCGTCGTCCAGTACGCCGCCTCTTGCGCCACATTGACGGCGGGCAGGGTTCTGGCGTAGGCGGCCCGCAGGAGGAGACCATTACCGGGCTGACCGCATTTCAACGTCGTGCTCCATCCATTGACTTTCGTGGTCACGGCGTTCAGCGCAACGTTCATCAGGAGTTGTGCAGTGAGAAACGCCAGCACAGCGCCGACAATGACGCCTTGCACGACATGGGAGACAGAGAGCAGTGTCAGGAATTGTGTCATACCTTGGTTTGCCTCCACGCTCAATCTATCCTGTGGCGCTCCTCCTGTCAAGGGCGGAACGGGAGGAGGATGGCCTGTACTACTGAGTTCGGCAACGGCAAATAAAGCTATCTCCCTGCGCCAGATGAACGTCATCTTCAAGCAGGCGGCCAGGGCGCGCGGCGAGGCAGGCCACGCGCAAGAGGCGCTGTTTGGAGAGGCGCCTAACGACGGAGAACGTGCAGTATAAGCGTACTCATTCACCCGAACAGTTACATCGTGAGCGGGGGATAGCAAAGCGGCATCTCCAGTGGAGACGCCGCCCAGCGTATGATCTGAAATCTTTAGAACGGCAATGACGGCTAGAAGCCACCTATCCCATTCGGTGTACCAAGTCCGGTTGGGCCATCCCAGCCGGGTACTGCTGTGCACAGATCACTGCCACAGCTAGCTGTTTTGCCAGTCGTGACATCATTCAAGCTGCTCGTATGGCTGTAGGGATATGAGCCATAGGTGACGCTGCTTGCATTCCCCGCGAGGGCATAGACGCTTGCGACAAGAGGGGAGGCTACGCTTGTGCCACCAAACACCAACCATCCACTCACGCCCTGATAGGAGTAGGAATCATAGACATCCACTCCATGATAGGGGTCAGCAGTTGCCGAGACATCGGCGACGGCACGCTTGGCGCAGTTGCCCTCAAGGGTTGTGGTACCAGTCACGTCAACGTTACCAGTGATGTTGGCGATATTCTGCCAGGACTGCTGGGCTTCATAGGCGCTGCACCCGCTGCCGGCGCCCTCTGTGCTGCTGGTGCTCCAAACGGATTCACACCAGCCACGTGTAGAGGAGCACTTCGTCAGACTCGTACCACCAACCGCAGTGACATACGGAGACGCCGCTGGATACTCAACTCCATAGCCGCCATCGCCAGAGCTCGCTGTGATGACAACGCCTGGATGATTGAAATACGTATCGTCACTGGTCTCACCACTAAACTCCGATTCCCCATAGCTATTGGAGACATAGGAGGCGTGGGCAGCGGCGTAGTTCTCAGCCGTGAAGAGGTTGGTGTTGCTGTTCGAGGAAGCCTCGACCAGGAGGATGTTGCAATTCGGACAGACTGCGCTGACCATATCAAGGTCGAGCGAGATCTCCTGCGCCCATCCACCATTGTTTCTTGGGAGTTTCGTCCCGCCTGTCTGGTTCACCTGCTTGAAGGTTGTGCCGTTCGTCAGCAGGGGGATACCAAACTCAGAGCGATAGGTGTTGACATCGTTGAACGCATTGGGATCGTTGTAGGCGTCTACAATGGCAACCGTCTCTCCACTGCCATTGCTGGCGGAAGCCGTGGACAAAGCATAAGCGTTTTCCACATCACAGGCTGTATACCCCGGGTAGGTGTTGCCTGCGGTGGGGTTTGTCGGGCACCCATTGGTGACTGAATTCGTTGAGCCGCCACCCGTACCCTTACCAGGCTTGGCAGCGCCTTGAGACAGGTAGATGGCATGACAGGTAGCGGCGCCCGACTGGGCTGCCCCACAGGAATGTAAGGCGGCCACACTCGCGTTGCTGCGTGGCGCAGCAAAAGCATGAGTCGCATACAGTCCAATCCCACCACCGATGACGATCGCAATGAGTACACCAAGGAATGCGCGGGATCTGTGCATCGTGTCCAATCCTCCTACAAACTACCGAATAGGCATATATCGCCACATCGTACCAGCAACTAAGAGCATAAACTTTTGCTCTGCCTGCATGGCGCCCACAATACTAACATATTCCCACCACCTTTGACAAGGGTACTACGCACGAGATTTCTCCGAGTAGTGGCTACGCATACTCCAGCGCTACCGCATTCCCCACCAGGCTGCCAAGCCGTTCCGCTTCGGCGGCGATCCCTTTGCGGATCGTGGTGGTGGCCGTTTTGGAAGAGAACAGGCTCACCGTGATGACGGTTTGCGTGCGCCGGACAGAAGATCGCCAGACGCCTTGTATGCAGCCGTTGACCAGCACGACCGCAAACGTCCAGCCCTGAAGATTGTAAACCTGCCGCTTGTGGGCTGGCGCGAGCAGGGGTTCGCTTCCACGCGGAGCCGCGCCAATCGTATAGGCGTCGAACAAGGGAAGCAGCAAGACTTGCGGAGCCTTCAGCGGCTCAGCGCTTTGGATAGGTGGAATCGTCGAACGTAGCGCATATGCTCGCCATCCCTCCACCTCAACCTCCTCCAACTCCGTCGCCATCGAGTGAAAGAGCTTCTTCGCGCGGCCCCGCTGATACCCCCACCAAAATGCAAAATCCTCTGGGGTCGCCGGGCCGTATGCCTGAAGATACCGTCGGACAATTTCCTGAAGCGCCTGCTGTGGATCGAGTGTCTGCCAATCCTCAATCCATACCTTGGGATTCATGAATGTGACGGTCTGCCCCTGCCCCGGCCCAAAGCAGAGTTCTCCACGATAGGCCGAAGGCTTCAAGGGAGACCCCCAACTCGTCGAGAGGATCAGGTCGCGTGCGCTGGCGACTCCCGTATGTTTTGCCACCGCGTCGGCTAATTGCTGGCGTGTCAGTGATCCGCTCTCCAACACATACGGGATGGCGGCCAGATAGGAGTCCTGTTGCGTTGAGGAAAGGCCAAACCCGGCGAAATAGTTCGCCCAACTCTTGCTGTGCTGCCAGTCGCGCGCAGCCACATACAAAGGAAGATCGCTGGTGGGAAGAAGGTGTAACGTGGCGCGCATAGCCCAGGTCTTCACGAGGGTATGATCTTGCCAGAGCGCGGATTGCACATCAGGCGGGGCTAGTCCTTCCACACGGCCACACAACGCCAGTTCAGAGGCGGACGCCACCTGCGCCTGAATCCCACCCGTGCGCGTCACCGCCTGAATGTGTTGTTGCGCGGGGAAGCGCGCGGAGAGGCCATGCTGCGCCAACCGCCAGGCGTGTACCTGTCGCCACTGCAATGCTGTCATCGAGTATTCCCTTCGATCCCATCAAAGCGTTTTTATCATCTTCCCTCATAGTATAGCGGGTAATATGGTCAAAATCCGTCCTCATTCCAGCGGTTGAAACTCTCCGCCTAATGGAAGATCGTCAGAATGCTCCCGTATCCTCTGATCACCTGGAAGGCCACGACGATGATAACTGCGGCTACCACCAGCACCCACGTTGGCAAGATTTCGATGACTGCGCTGAGCGCTACCAAGACCAGGCTCAACCCTATGGAAACGCCGATGTACGCAAGCAAGCCGCCCAGCCCAAGGAATTTGAAGAGGATGATGAAAAAAGGAAGATAGACGATGCCCGCGATCAAGGTAGAGATACTGTAGATACATCCGAATGTGTCTGAAGCATTCTCGCCATCTGCCGTTTTTTCGGCGTCATCTTTGTTTATCTTACTCAACCAGGACGCCATCGTGACATTGGCGCTGAAGGTGGCTGCCGCGCCAACAATCGCCCCCAGGAGACACATCACAATGAGTAGAGGAAGAGGAACCTTCCCACCAAACCATCCAAAGGCGCTGACCGCAAATGCTGAGGAAATTGCAAACTGAATCATTCCATTGATGGCGCCTAACACAGCGTTTATCCCTAGCAGAAGCCGCACATCCAGCTTCTCTTTTTCGCGCACGAATGGCGAGGAGAGCGCGATGAAGAACAACGAGAGTCCAATCACCGCTCCATAGGTGTACTGAGGAAGCACGATAGACAACCCGGAGGAGATGGCGCCAGTGACGCGAAACTCAAGAAGTTTGTCGAACTCATACCCCAGAATCCCCAGGGAAATGCCAAACAATGTGGCAGTCAGAAACCGCCGGACATAGGCATGATTGGCTCCTACAAACTGGGCGGCGCTTCGCGCGGCGAGAAAAATAGGGATGACAATTGCTCCAACAGCTATGGCGGTCGAGATCAGTGGATTGGTGAGGAAAGCGGTTCCCATAAGTGGTACCCCCGTGAGCAAAAAAACAAAATTGTTCACGAGTCAGCCTACCATATTCGCTTCCTGCTATCAATGATCATTTGTGTAGACTGTCCGCTGTCACTTGTCCCCCGCGCACGCGGTAAACATGCGCGTAGGTCAAGGCCTCGGTGGGCAGGCTTGCCGTATCGGTGGTGGTCAGCAACACCTGATCCAGGCCACTCACCGCCAGCAGCAGATCGGCGCGGTGTTGCGCATCCAGTTCGCTGAGCACATCGTCGAGCAAGAGAATCGGCTGATCGCCTACCTCCGTCTCGATGTATTCCAACTCGGCCAGCTTCAGCGCCAGGGCCACCGTGCGCTGCTGGCCGCGTGAGCCATAGACTGCCAGGTCTACGCCATCCGCCAGAAAGGCCAGATCGTCGCGGTGTGGCCCCAACACGTTCACCCCCTGCGCAAGCTCGCGTGTGCGCAAGCTCTGGAGCCGTGCGCGCATCCCTTCGGCGACACTATGTTCGTCCCCTTCGAGTGACCCATCGTAGGATGGCCGGTAGACCAGCCGCAATTCGTTTGACTCTAGTGACTCTGGAGCCGCTTCCTGGTCATCTGATTGGTCGGCTTCGGCGGGTGTCAGCGTGGCATAGACACGAGCGGCGGCAAGCTCGGCGCGCTCGATGAAGTTTGCCCGCGCCAGCATAATGGGAGCCGCCAGCCGTACCAGCAGATCATCCCAATAGCCAAGCGCCTGCGGGGTATCCGCTCCCTCGCGGATGCGCTTGAGCAGCGCGCTTCGCTGTGTCAACACTTTCTGATACTGACTGAGCTTGCGGCAATACGCCGTATCTACCTGGCAGAGCGTCAGATCAAGAAAGCGCCTTCGCTCCGTCGGCGAGCCGATGACCAGATCGAGATCGGTTGGCGCAAAGACGACGACAGGCGCCTGTCCCAGCAAATCCATCGCACGGCGGGGTACGCCGTTCACCCGGATACGCTTGCCCACCCGTAGCGTTGGGGCAGGTGGCAGGTGTGGCGCTGTGGGCGTAGCGCCAGCCGGACGCCCCTGCGTCGTGCCCTCGGCCTCGCTATCCGTCAGAATCACCTCGATCTGAAGCAAGCCCTCATGTCGGGCGATGGTCGCCTCGACGCGCGCAAAACGGCCCGGCGCGCTCCAGCGCACGGCCTCGCGTTCGCTTGTCGTGCGGAAGGAGCGGCTGGTGGAGATGAGCGTAACCGCCTCGAGCAGATTCGACTTCCCCTGCGCATTGTGTCCCGCGAAGACGACAAGGCCAGCGGGCAGCGTAAGGTCTAGCTCATGATAGTTGCGAAAGTCTGTCAGGCGTAGCCGCTCAATGCGCATCGTGTTCGCTCCACTGGTTTGCCGGAATCTCCATATGCTCAGCATACAACGTTTCTTTTTCCACCGCCTTTTTGCGCCCATGAGACCACAATGTAGCATCGAAATGACGGCAAAGCGGAGGCCAATATCGCATCATGACAAAACTGTCAGAATCTTTTGCGCGAATGGGCGGCATATGGGGGTATTTATGAATAAATTGTCAGAAAACCGGAAGGGATGTTCATGTAGATGAACGCAGGACTGGGTATACTTAAAGCGTGGTTACGAAGCTGTGTGGGTGTGGTTGCAGGGGCGAATGAGTCGGCTGCGAGTTGGTGTGGTGTGTGGTGTTGAATGATGGCATCGCAGACCGTCTCATCGTAATCACGCGCAGAACGCCCTCCGTGGATGTTCCCCAAGACATCCGAGCGGAGGGCTTTGTGTTGCCTGGAAATTCAGAATGCCTCGCCCCAGAGTAGCTCGAACTTACCGAAATAGACCATATCGCCCGGCTGCACCCCTGCCGCTTCAAGCTCCGCCAACACCCCCAGGCGGCGCAACTGGTTTTCCAGCCGCTCCATGCCCTCGGTGTTGTCGGGATCGGTCATTGCCACCAGCCGCTCGATGCGTGCCCCACGCACACGATAACCACCCTCAACTTTTTCGACGGTGAAGGCGTCCTCTGGCTCCGGGCGCAACACTGGCCCGGTCGCGCCTATCGTCGGCTGCTGGCGCTGGCGTTCGGCCTCGTCGCTGCGAATCTCAATCAGGCGTTGCGCCGTCATGTTGAGCAGATCGCTCAGTCCCTCGTGAGTCGCCGAGGAGATTGCTACCGCCGGAACGCCCTCAGCCTCGGCCCGCGCCTGGAACGCTGGCCAGCGGTCGCGCGCCTCGGCGAGATCCATCTTCGTGAAGACGATGATCTGCGGCAGGCTCGCCAGCGCAGGGCTATACTCCGCCAGCTCGCGGTTGATCGCCTCATACTCCTCCCAGGAGTCCTGCTCAGGGCGATCAAGCGAGGCGCCGTCAACCAGATGCAGCAGCAGGCGTGTCCGCTCCACATGGCGCAAAAACTCGTGGCCCAGGCCCACACCCTGCGCTGCGCCCTCGATCAGTCCAGGAATGTCAGCGATAACAAAGCTATAGTCGTCGCCCCGGCTGGGATCGCCCACCACCGCGACGCCAAGATTGGGCGTGAGCGTGGTGAAGGGATAGGCGCCGATCTTCGGGCGCGCCTGCGTCACCACGGAAAGCAGCGTAGACTTCCCTGCGTTGGGGTAGCCAATCAGGCCGACATCGGCGATCAGCTTCAATTCCAGCGTGAGCCACAGTTCAACGCCTGGCTCGCCGCGTTGCGCCTCGCGCGGGGCCTGGTTCGTCGCTGTGGCGAAGTGGGTATTGCCCAGGCCGCCGCGCCCGCCGCGCGCCACTAAGACACGTTGCCCTGGCTCTGTCAGGTCGGCGATCAGTTCGTCGGTCTCAGTGTTGCGGACAACCGTTCCGGCAGGTACTTTGAGGATCAGGTCGTCGCCGGTTGCGCCGTGCATCCTCTGTTTACCGCCTGGCTGGCCTGAGGTTGCCTTGTAGTGGGTGCGGTAGTGGTAGTCCACCAGCGTATTCATACTGGGGTCGGTTTCGAGGTAGACGCTGCCGCCGCGCCCGCCGTCGCCGCCATCAGGCCCACCAAACGGCGCAAACTTTTCGTGGCGCATATGGGGCGAGCCATTGCCACCATTGCCTGCCTGTACAAATATCTTCGCGCGATCAAAAAATTGCATGGCGCCGACCATCCTTTCTTCGCTTTGAGCCAGACACACAGCCAGACACACAGCCAGACACACAGCGGCGGGGCCACCCAATAGGCGCCCCGCCACCTGCGCAGCCTGTATGCGATGCTCATGCGAGCCTTACGACCGCTTTTGCTCTGCCCTGGCATACTTTTTGGTGGGCCCAGCAGGGATCGAACCTGCGACGAACCGGTTATGAGCCGGCTGCTCTGCCGCTGAGCTATGGGCCCGCGTCTTCTCGTTGAGCTTTCGCCTGAGACAGCATGGATAGTATATCACATGGGGGCCATCGGGCGAAAGAGGCGCATTCCAGCCACCCAAAACTATCACTTCTATTGTCAGCGCCGTCTGCGGGTGGTACACTTGCAACGCCAAGACTATTTCAGGAAGAGAGAACGCCTGTGATCACCTGCCCCAATTGTGGCGCGCCCGTCAATCCGCAAGCGCAGATGTGCCCCCGTTGCCAGGCGCAACTCCTTCCTCCTGCCATGCCGACTCCAGCGGGGTATCCATACGGAGGGAGTCTGGAGACAACCGATAATATGCCGGAGTGGGTGCGTGTGGTGCAGGGGCAGGCGTACTCTCAACAGCCGCAGCCCCATGCTCCATCAGCCGCCGCGCCGGGTTCCAGGAACGCCGCGTTGGGGTATGCGCAGGTTCCGCCTCAGCAGCCACAGGGCAGCCTCTCGCTGAGCGAGATGATCAATGAGGAAAATCTGCCGGAATGGCTCCGTGGCGCCGCCGATGCGCCCGACGCGCCTGCGATTCCCCCGGCGCCACGCACCGTAGGCAACGGCGCTGGCTACGCAGGGAACAATCCCGCTTCAGGCTATTCCGCCTACGCGGTTGATCCGCGCCCGACCGG
This sequence comes from Pseudomonadota bacterium, assembly GCA_021324535.1. Lineage (GTDB taxonomy): Bacteria > Chloroflexota > Ktedonobacteria > Ktedonobacterales > JADMIN01 > JAJPIU01. The sequence goes on along the minus strand of JAJPIU010000064.1, from coordinate 20,726 downwards.
CAACATGGCGACTCCATCCGTGTCATATCCCTATCCCGCGCCTCCTTCCGGTTCGCCCGGCGCGTCGGCGTCTTCGCTGCTCGACGAGTCCGCCCTGCCCGATTGGCTTCGCCAGTCAGGCGCGAATGGCGCGAATGGCCAGCAAGGCGGAGCAACCCCACCACAACCGCAACCGATACAACCGGTACAAAGTCCGCAGGGCATGGCGACTGGCTACTCGGATGCTCAGGGGCAGATGTTCCCGCAGCCCGAGCCGTCGAGTGCGTTCCCTCGCCTCGACCAGCGCGCCTATGGTCAGCAAGCTCCTCAGCCGGATCATCAGATGGGGATGGGTGGCGGCATCGCGGCGCAATCGCTGCTCGACCAGCGCGCGCTGCCAGGCTGGCTAGGTGGCGAGGGAGCCGCACCGTACACCCCACAGCAAAGTGAGCGCGTCGCCGGTATGGGCATGCCCGCGAACTCGCTGGTGGATGAGCATGCGCTTCCACAATGGCTGCGCAACGAACCAGCCACTCCCTCGCAACGAGTTCCGGCTGTACAGCCGGGCGTCGTCTCGCAGTGGATCACCGGTTCCCGCGACGAGCCGTTGCCCACGTGGCTCAACCAGGTCTATAGCGATGCGCCTCCTGCGTCCTCTGCGGCGTTTATCCCGGCGCAACCCTTCGCTCGTCCGGCGGGGACGCCAGCGTACGCGCAATCGCCCGAAAGCGCCGCTCAACCCCTGGGAATGACCGCGCGCCAGTTCGTCGAAGAGTCTGCGCTGCCGGAGTGGTTGCGCGCCCAGGGCGCCACGCCAACAACCGCGCAAAACCCAATAGCCCCGCCTGTCCCTGGCGCGCCAGCAAATGGCTATGGCGCTGCGCCTTCTTTTGCCGCCCCAGGTGATCAATTCGCTTATCGCTCGTCGCAACCGGCCAGCGGATACCTCGCGCCAAATGGGCAGGCCAATCCGGCAGCCCAGGCGAACGGCCAGGCAAGCGGCGCGATGAGTGGACAGTTACGGGCAATGGAGCCGGAGCGTGCGCCGGAAGCTACCTTCTCGGCGTATGATCTGATCGATCCAGACGCTCTGCCTTCCTGGGTCAATGGGGCGCCCAAACCAAACGGGGCAAACGCCACAAACGGACGTATCCCGGCTGCCCCCAACGGTACAACTGGCGCAAACGGCGGGAACAACGCCACAGGTACAGGCGCGCTTGGACATCTGCCCGGAGGCGGCGGATGGGACGACGTAGAGGCAAATGAGCCGCCCATCACGCCGACCAGTCGGCGCCCGACCACCCTCGGCCAGACTATGTCGCGAAGCGGCCGCGTTCCTGTTCCCCCGTCTTCCCAGGCAAGTCAATTGGGCCACGCGCCCTACGAGCAAGCCTCAACCGGGCGTATGCGCCTTGATGATCTGCCAGGGGGCGCACGCAACCAGCCGCGCCAGCAGGCTCCGGGCAGGCCAGCGCCGCAAAGAGCGCCACAGCACGCGCAGGGAACCGGTTCGCTTCGACAGCCGCCGCCCGAACAACACCTGCATCCAGAGGAGCTGCCCGGCTGGCTGCGCGCAGGAACTGCGCATGCCGCGCCACCTGAGGCGAGCTACGACTATGGCCAGGGCTATGACGCAGCCTATGGGCAGAATGGAACCGGTGGTTTCCCTGACAGCGCGCAGGAAGAGCCGATCTGGGATGACGCCGATTGGGGATTACCTGCGCAGGGGAATACTCTACAGGGCGCTCAGTCGCAGCAATATACGGCGCGCGCGCCGATGCAGGGACGGCGACCTCCGGCGGGGGGCGCGCAGAATGGCGGCCAACCCGACGACCGGCGCAAGCGTGGCTGGCGACGTATCTTTGGCCGGTGAGAACATCTCACGGCGGAGGAACGACGAGAACAGGCAGGCGGAACAACAGCAACAGCAGCAGAACGTGCGAAGATAGCAAGTCAGCGAAAAGTGTAAGGTGGAGAAGAGTAAGGTGGGGGAAGCGACACGCGCCGCCGCTGGCCAGGCCGAGCGAGGGTCTGCGCGCGCAACACCGGCGATTCGTTCGGCGCTGATGATAGATTGCGGCTCGGTCTATACCAAGATCGCCCTGATTGGCCTGGTGGAAGACCGCTACAGATTGTTGGCGCGGGCACAAGCGCCGACAACCACCACGCCGCCCCAGGCCGACGTGCAACTTGGCGTGCGTGAGGCCATCGGCGAGATCGAGCGGCTCACGGGGCGCACGTTGGCGCGCAATGGCCAGTTGATCATCCCTGAGCAAAACGATGGCGCGGGCGTAGACGCCGTGGCGCTGGCCACCAGTGTTGGTGGGCCGCTCCGCCTGCTGTCAACCGGGCCAGGACGTGAGGCGCTCTCCGCGCTGATCCATCGTGCGCTTGGCGGCCTCTTCGTCCAGGTGGAATCGCTTGCTACACTGCCGCCGCCCCCGTTCGACGCCGAGGGACAACGCACCGTCGCGCAGACACGCGCCCTGCGCCCACATGGTATCCTGGTGGTGGGTGGCGCGTTTGGTGGCGCACGTGGGCCGCTGGCGATTGAGGCGACCGCGCAAAACGTCGCCCGCTGGCTCGATACCTTACGCGAAAGCGAAGGGGAAAGCGACAGCCCCAACCCCGATTTCCCCAGCCAGGCGTCTCCTGGTCGGGTGTTGCCCGTGGTGTATACCGGCGTGGCGGATGACGCGGCGCCGCTAGCCAGCGCCGTTCAGGGGCGCGCGGCCAGCTTTCAGTCAGTGGGGCCGCTGGCGCCCTCGGCAAACTCATTGGCGCCGCTGAACCGCGCCATCAGTGCGCTCTACGACACCACTGCCCTACTCGACATCCCCGGCCTGAGCGGCCTGCGCAGTGTCGCCAACGCCGCGCCCATCGCCAGCATCACCTCGCTCAGCGGCGTCGTGCGCTACCTCTCGCAACATTACAAGATGAACGTGGTGGGGGTAGATGTCGGCGCTAACTCCACGGCGCTTGCCGGGGCCACCGCCGATGGCGAGTTTCTGCCTGCGCTTCACCCTACCGCTGGCGTCGGCCCAGGGATGGGCGCCATCTTGCGTGCGGTAGGCGCGCCGAGCGTGCTCCGCTGGATGACGCTGACCACCGATGAGAACGAGTTACGTGAATATGCCCTCACACGCATGCTGCGGCCCCATGCGTTGCCTTCCACCCCACGCGAACTCGAGATGGAATACGCCTTTGCGCGAGAGGCGATTCGGCTGGCGCTGCACGGCCCCGGTTCACGCCTTTCCGGGCTGAGTCCGCTCGATGTGGCGCTGGGGACGGGCGGCGTCTTCGCCAACGTGGCCCATCCGGCGCAGGCGGCGTTGATCCTGCTCGATGCGCTCGAACCGCGCGGCATCACCTCGCTGGTGCTCGATACCGCGCAACTGGCAAGCATGCTCGGCGCGGCGGGCGTGATCGCGGCGACGGCGGCGATGCAGGTGGCCGAAAGCGACGCCGTGCCGTTGCCATTGGGGCCGATGATCTCCACCTTTGGCGCTGTGCCGGAAGGGCAGCCAGCCGTGCGCGTGGCGCTGGAGTTTGCCGATGGTCGCCAGCATGTGGAAGACGTGGCCCAGGGAACGCTTGCGCGCCTGCCGCTTGGGCTTGGCGAACGCGCGCTGCTCTCGCTCTATCCGGCGCCGCAGATTGACGTGGGCCTGGGGCCGGGACGCCAGGCGCGGGCAAGCGAGCCAATTGAAGGCGGCGCGCTGGGCATGCTGGTGGATACCCGTGGGCGTCCGTTGCAGCTTCCTACCGCTACTTCAGAGCGTGTCGCCCGCCTGAGCGACTGGCGTCAGGCGCTTGGCATTGAGACGGGAGAGCGAGCATGACCACCTACGCGCTTGATTATCCGTTGGGGCGTCCGGTGGCGCCTGCTATCAATGTGCGCCGACGGCGCGCGTTGCCCCCCGGCGCGACTCCCTTCGTCCAGCTCAATGAGCAGGCCCACCCCGATCAGGTGATCGCCGAGATGCGCGGCCCAAATGGCGTCAGCCAGACGCGCGCCGGATTGGCAGGACGAGTAGTCGAAGTAAAGACGGGCCACAGCGTGACCATCGAGGGCGTGGCGACGCTCATTCAGGGGATCGTCGGTGTCGGTGGGCCGGTCGTGGGGCCACTCAGCTTCCTGCCGCGCGGCGAATCACTTGCTGTGGTGCCCATCCCGCGCGGCGGCATCATCGTCTATCCTCAGCGCGCCTCGCTGACACTCTTGCAGCGGGCGGCAAGCGGCGGGGCGGTTGGCGTCATCGCAGGCAGCGCCTCTGCGCTTGAACTCGAGGCGTTTACGCGCACCGATCTCAGTTCCGTCTTTGATGGCTTCACCTCGCCCCAGGGCCGCCAATCGCTGACGGTGATGCTGACCGAGGGCTTTGGCGACCAGACGATGGACGCAGCGATATTCCAACTGTTCACCCAGCGCGCTGGTGATGTCGCCCTGCTCACAGGGCTGACGCAGCCGCGCATCAATCTTCGCCCGGAGGTGTTGCTGCCGCTGCCACTGGGTACAGCGCCCATGCCGACTCCGCTGGATAACGCGCTGACCGAGGGGGCGCGCGTCAGTGTGACGGCAGGGCCGCTGCGTGGCGCGCGTGGAACGCTTGTCTATATGTTCGCCTATCCGCAAATCAGCCCAGCGGACATCCTGACCCGCAGCGCGCTCATCCGGCTGGACGATGGCTCAACCAAAACGGTTGCCCTGAGCGCGCTGGATCGGCTGGGATAGACCTAACCCCTGATTCCCTTCCCATCGATGGGAAGGGGAAACTTACCTCTCACTCAAACATAACTGACGGGTGGCGTTGACCATACGCCCTCATCATAAAAAATCGGCTCAATGGGGGAGGTGGTCAGGTTGACAAGAGGAATGGGCTGACTGCGGGAAATCGCCAGTGCCCAGCCTTGTGTTTGGGAGTACACTGTCAGACCATAGACTGCCTGGACGTTCGTAGGAGCAGCGTCTCTATGCCAGACACCTTTGTATGAACTCAATATCACCTCGCTCGTCGTTGGGTCTGCTGACATCTCAGGCGCCTGGTCGCCAAACGCCCAGGCGGAACCGGGGGCGAGCGCCGTAATACCCGTCAGATGCCAAGCATATTGGCTTGAGATCGCTGGCAATGTTTCGGTCTTCCAATGCGCGCCGTCATAGCGCAAGATCAATCCATGGCAACTTTGGTATCTGTTGGAGCAGGCATACCCGCTCACGTAGCCCTCAGTCTGGGAAATGAACGATACCCCTTCTACCACGACGATTGGTGTATTCGGCCCGATCCCCCCAATTCCACTGCTGCGTGTTATGCTCCACTTCCCCGCATGATAGTGAGCAATCAGCACGTCAGTACCGTTATGTACGGTGTCGTAGCCGACGATCCAACAATCTCCATTGGGAATCGCGGCTAAACCATCCAAGATTGTCGTTGATTGGACAAAGGGGAGTGAGACAGGCGCCCATGCGCGCCCATTGTAGTGAAGCAAAATTGAGACCCGTTGCGGTAAAGCGCCTGGCTTATCGGGCAGGCTTTTGATGTATCCAAATAGCGCCCAGCCATTGGCAGGCGAAGTCATAGAGAGCGAACCAGTTCCCGCAGCGTGATTCACCGGCAAGCTTGCGCGCGACCAGACACCGTTGTGATAATGGAGCGCAATGTATGGCCCGTTCTCGAGAAAGCCGGTCGCAGGATTATAGGTCAGCTCGGAGCCAAGCGCCCAGCCATCGTTCGCCGATCCCATCGAGATCGCAGTGAGTTGCGCGTTTTCGATGGTCGGCGCGACGTTCGAGCCAACCGGCTGCCAGGCGCAATTGTGCAGGCGCATGATCAATGTGTGAACGGCAAACAACCCAGGTTCTCGCACCCAACCAACCGCCCAGCCATCATCATTGCCCAGCGGCGCGACAGCATTGAGCGACCCAAGCCGGGGCATAACTACCCGATAACTCGATGGATCACAGGCGCCAGAGCCAATGTGGTTGCGCAACCGTGCGGCGAAGACGTTGAAGAGTGTAAGGCTCAGCGCCACCAACGCCACCAATGATCCAACCGCCACAAAGGAACGCCAGCGATTCCTTCGCGCACTGGGGGGTGCAGAACTTCTCCGATCTACGCGCCTGCCATCTATTGGTTCGCGCGCAAACTCATCGTCACTGGTGGGGATGGGCTTCGTCTCATTGTCTACGGTGTCCATGTCTACAATCTCCTTGGTGGAAAGCAGTCGCGCATGATGGTTGGCGTGTGTGGCCTGACGAACCTGTGGACTGACATTACCCAATCGGCTGCGCAAGGCGTTCCATCCCTGCACGGCGCCCGTATCCGCTGGCAGCGTATTCGCCGCCGCGCGTGTCACCTGCGCCACCAGACGCCACTCGTCCAGCGACACCTGGCAGCGCGCGCATGATGCCACATGCCGCTCAATCGCCTGCTGCACGTCAGGGCTGATCGGCGCCGACTGCCCAATGGAGCCAGTGGCGGCATAGAGTGGCAGCAACGTTTCACACTGCTCACAGGTGAGGGTGTTCACCCCTTGAAACTGAGGATTTTCAGGCATCATGGGATTCCTCCTCCTGGCAAGGGGTTGGTTGGCGATTACGAGAAAACGGCGAACGGCGAGACGGCTGCGTGGCGGATGTATCTGGTAGTGCGGCGGCTGGCAGCGTGGCGCCTTCCTGCTTGAGCGCGCGGAGCAACGCCTGGCGGGCGTAGCTCAGGCGACTCTTTACGGTGCCAAGCGGAACCTGGAGGATGCGGCTGACCTCTTCCAGCGAGAATCCCTGGTCAAACACCAGTTCGAGCGTCTCGCGATGCTTCTGTGAGAGGCTATCGAGCGCGCTGGTGAGCGCCAGCCGTTCCGCTACCTCGTCGTCGTGCGCGCCATGTCGCAAGCCGTATAGTCCTGGCGCCCCTTCATCGCGATCTTCCAGCGGGGCGACTTCGCGGCGCTGCCTGAGCATACGCGCATGTTGGGCGTGCGCCGCCTGATGGTGGGCAATCTGGAACACCCATGCCGCCACGCGCGCCTCGCCGCGATAGCTCTGCGCCGACCGCCAGACGGCCAGGAAGACCTCCTGCAACGTGTCTTCTATCGCCGTCGCGTCGCCATCGAGTTGTCGCCAGAGGTAGCGGCGCAGGCGTGGACGCAACGCCTGATAGAACGCCGCGAGCGCGCCCTCATCACCTTGCGCTATCGCGGCCAACCATCTGCGCAGCTGCGTCTCCTCGGCATCGGATGGCGCCTGTTCGGCGTCTGCGAGATGGGAGCCGTTGCTATTGGCGCCGCTCTTCGCGCTTTCCGCCGACGTTTTCCCCATAGCGTCTCCCACTCTGTATCAAGCCGCCTCTTGCGCCACAACCACACAGAGAGCTATGTGTCTCGAAAGGGCGAAAAGGTTCAATCAGGATGAAGAATCATGCCGTAGTTTGCCAGCATGTTATACTGTCTGCATTCATTGGGGACAGCCATTGCCTTTGTTCTATCTCTCATTTGGGAGGTCATGCCATGTTTCGTTGGGGACGCTCATCGCGGGAAAAGTTGGCGGAGTTGAAGCAACAGGCGGAGGAGGTTTTGCGGAGCAAACGGTATACGAAGGCGTTGTCGCTGGCGGCGCAGGCACTCAAAGAAGCGCCTGACGATCCCGATTTCTTGCGTATCCGCGCCGACGCGCTGCTGGGCGAACCTCACTCGCGGGAAGTCGCCGCAGAGGCGTCAGCGATTTATTCCTACCTGACGCAGCGCAACCCTACCGATCCCACCATCTGGGTCAGGCTCGTACTCGCGTTGCTGAAGGAAAATCGCCTCGCCGAGGCGTTGGCCGCCAGTGAGCAGGCCGTCATCTCCTGCCCAAACGTCGCAGGTTTATAGCGCGCACGCGCGCAGGCGCTGAAGCAGGCCAAACATCCCGACGAAGCGATCACAGCCTATCACACAGCGATCCAGCTACAACAGGGCGGCGTTGACCTCTTGCGAGAATTAGGCGAACTTTACGCCGAGCAGGGCATGTACACCGATGCGCTCGCGCAATTCGAAGAGGCAATTAACCTTGCTCCTCGCACACCAGCCCTCTGGGTACACAAAGCCCTCGCGCTGATGAACCTGAAACGCTACGATGACGCGCTCATTGCCTGTGGTGTCGCGCACGAACTCGATCCGCATTACGGCTGGGCCTGGCAAGCGCAGGGCATGATTTTTTCGCGTATGAAACGCTACAAAGACGCCATTGAGATGTATAGAAAGGCCATTGATTACCAGCCAGATTATGGGGGCATTTGGGCAAATCTCGCCTCTGCCTATTTGGCCATACACCAGAACCAGGATGCCCTTGCCGCCAGTGAACGGGCTATTGCTTTCACCCCAAACCTTGGATTCGCTTGGACATCTTATGCGTTTGCTTTGGCGGCAAACCAGCGATTTTTGGAAGCGCGGAGAGCTTGCGAGAAGGCGTTGGAAGTAGCCGGGAGCGAGGCTGGCATACTTCTCAATGTGGGCGCTATCTTCATGAAACTCAAGCGATATGGCGACGGGTTGAAATATGCGCGGGCTGCTCTCAAACAATCTCCACGTAGCGCGCCTGCCTTGAACAATGTCGGCTCAAGTCTGACTCATCTTCATCGCTACGACGAAGCTCTGCCCTACTTTGACCAATCTATCACACGAGATCCCGGTCTCGTCCAACCCTGGATCAGTCGCGCTGAGGCGTACTATTGGCTCGGGCGCTAAGACGAGGCGATGACGGCGCTCGATCATGCCATAACGTTCGAGCCAGATCACGCTGCGGCGCATACCTATCGTGCGCTGACGCTGACCGCGCTGGGTCGCTACGTCGAGGCACGGGCGGCGTGTGAGCGCACCCTCGCCATTGACGACGAGGAGGCCGAAGCGCACGACGCGCTTGGCCTGTTGTTGCTGCGCCAGGGCGATCCAGAGGGCGCGCTGAAGGAGCTGGATCGCGCGCTTCGCCTGGATAATCAACTCGTCAGCGCGTGGCGACACAAAGCCGAGATACTTCGTGCGCTGGGGAACGAGAACGACGCCATCGCGGCGGCGCGCCAGGCCAACACGCTGGAAGCCGAGCAGCAGCGCATAGAGCCGGACGGACAGCCAGCCGTCCGCCAATAGGCGGCCAGCGGTTTCATGGGGCAAGCGACGCCTGCGGGCGCAGGGCCGCAGAGGACTGCGGCGGTACTTTTTGCGCGCCTGCTGTATGGCCTGGTTCATTGCATGCCAAACAGCGATTCCGTATGGTCGTAGCTGAGTCCGCGTAGGCGGACTTCGTCGTTGTGCAAGAGCAGAACGCTTAGGCGCGGTTTCAACCGCCTGCCACCCACGCCGCCAGGGATGGCAGCGGTACGGCAGAAGCCGCCCGCCGCATATCTCCCTCTCTCCCTGGAGGAGGGCCAGAGAGGGGGCAGGCTCATCCTCCCGAACTGGCTTGCCCGATGATCGGCTTCTCCGTGCGGCCCTGGCCCGCGATGCCTGGCTCCGTCATCGCCTTCGGATCGAGGATGATCGCGAGGTCATGCTCCGAAAGCAGGCCACGGTCACGCACGATGTCGCGGATGTCGCGTCCTGAACTCAGTTGCTCGTGCGCGATCTCCGCCGCCGGGCCGTAGCCAATGTAGGGGGCCAGCGCCGTCACCAGGCTCGCGCTCTTGAAGGCGTATTCCTCGCAGCGTTCTTTGTTCGCCACGATGCCCACCACACAGCGATCCGTAAACGTCTCCATCGCGTTTTTGAGGATGGTGAACGACTGCAACAGGTTCTGGATGATCACCGGCATCATCACGTTGAGTTCAAGCTGCCCCGCCTGCGCCGCGAACGTCACCGTGGTATCGTTGCCCAACACCTGGAAGCAGACCATATTGAGCATCTCGGCCATCGAGGGGTTGACCTTCCCCGGCATGATGGACGACCCCGGCTGCACGGCTGGCAGGATGATCTCAAAGAAGCCGGTGCGCGGCCCCGACGCCAGCAGCCGCAGATCGTTGGCGATCTTGATCAAATCGGTCGCCAGCGCCCGCAACGCGCCTGACGTCTCCACAAATGATGACATATTCGGCGCGATCTCCACCAGCGATTCCGCGCGGCGGAAGGGCATACCGGTCAGCTTGCCCAACTGCGCCACCACACCGTCTATATACGCCGGTTCAGCGTTCAGTCCCGTGCCGACGGCCGTGCCGCCGATGTTGAGCTCATAGAGCGTGTTACGGCAATTGCGCAGGCGGTCGGCGTCGCGCCGCAGCGTCAGCGCATAGGCGGCGAACTCCTGTCCCAGCCGAATCGGCGTCGCATCTTGCAGGTGCGTCCGCCCGGACTTCACAATGCCGTCGAACTCCCGCCCCTTCTGGGCAAACGCCTCGCTCAGGCGCTCGATGGCAGGCAGTGTCTCTTCGATCATCAGCAGCGTGGAGACGCGCATCTCGGTAGGAAAGGTATCGTTGGTGGATTGCGCCATATTCACATGATCGTTGGGATGCACCGGCTTGTTCTCGCCGCGCTTGCCGCCCAGCAGCTCGTTGGCGCGGTTGGCCAGCAGCTCGTTGGCGTTCATGTTGTGCGAGGTGCCAGCGCCCGCCTGATAGACATCCACCACAAACTGGTCGCGCCATTTGCCGCCCAGCACTTCGTCGGCTGCCGTCACAATGGCGTCGGCAAGGTGTGTATCGAGCCGCCCGGTGTCGCGATTGGTGAGCGCCGCCGCCTTTTTGACGAGCATCGTCGCGCGAATCAACGCGGGGTGGGCGTGCAGCCCACTGATGGGATAGTTTTCCACCGCGCGCTGGGTTTGTGCGCCCCACATCGCCTCAACCGGCACCCGCACATCGCCAAGCGAATCATGCTCAATGCGCGTGGCCTGTGGAGATTGTGTGGGGCCTTCGGCGCTTTGCTGGTTCTGCTGGTTTGCCGCCTGATCGGACATTGCATGTGTCTCCTTTGTTCTCTCGGCAGAGCGACGCTGCCCTGGTGGTCTCGAAATGTTCATCCAGTTGTATCCTATCACGAACGCTGCCCGGCTGAGATGATCGCTGAGACGCAGCTTAGGAATCGTCCCTGGGTGAAGAGGATATTGACGCTTTGGCGGCCAGGGGGTACAATACTACCGAGAGTAAAGTATCGGCGCCGGTCAACCATTTCAACCATTGGCCCGCCAAAGGAGACACTTTGATGATCGAAGAGACTGAAACACAGACGGCATTGGTCAGCCTGTCGGACGCGGCGGCGGAAAAGGTGCGTGAACTGCTCGATCAGGAGGGCAGCCCCGAGCTTGGCCTGCGCGTGTTTGTGGCGGGCGGGGGCTGTTCTGGCTTGCAATATGGTATGACCCTCGATGAAGCCCAGGAGGGCGACGAGGTGGTGACGCTCAAGGGCGTGCGCGTGCTGATTGACGAGATGAGCGCCCAATATATTATGGGCAGCGAGATCGACTACGTTGACAGCCTGATGGGCGCCGGATTCACCGTCAACAACCCCATGGCGGTCTCCACCTGTGGCTGCGGCCATAGCTTCAAGACGGCGAACGACGGCGGCCAGGCGCGCTCCTGCGGCTGCGGCCACTGATCCCTGGCGGATACACGCAGTGTTGGACTCTACGGGCGTTCCCAACGGTGAGAGCGCCCGTAAAGCCCTGGGGAGCCTGTTATGATGACGCCAGATGATTTTGAGGGATTGCTTCAGCATCCCACACCGTTGCCTACCACCACCTCCGAAGCGCCCGACAAGGCGGCCTACGAGATAGGCTTCGCGCGCACCATGCGCGAGTTCGCCCTGGCCACCGCCCACGGCTTCACACCGACGGAACGCCAGCTTGTGCTTGCGCTGACACAGACCATTCGTGTCTATGGGGCCGCGCGCAGCGGGAAGTATGTGAGCGGGCAGCGGCCCGACTGGCTACGCGGGCGCGCCGACGCCCTGCGCCAGATCATCCGGCGGCGCGGCGACACGCTCGACAGCGGCCTCTGACTCCTATGACTTGACTCTCTTCTGCCTTGACCCTCTTCCCAGTCTGATGGGAAGAGAGTTTTGCGCCTCATAGCCGATACGTGGTGTTGATGATGAACACCCATCGGTTAACCATCGCTAAGATATACCGTCACCCCGCTTCCTTCCCAGACGATGGAAAACGACTTATCAACATGAAACGCTATGATCTCGCGCTCGTACAGATTATCTTCTACGAGAATCCAAATGCGGTGGTGTTTCGCCATGAGCGTGTCCAGATCGTGTTTGTTGAGCAATACCGGATCACCGGTATAGTTATCCAGCACACGCCCGTGGTCTTCAAAGGTTGACAGCGATCCTCCAAGATAGATTGGGTAAGGCTGCTGTTTTGTATAGTATGCGCCATCAATAGATGGGCCGATGGTCACAAGCGCATCGCCTTGTTCCCAGTGCGCGCTAATATAGCTCCCGGCAGAGCGATAATCTGGATAGAGCCGACTATATGGTATCGCGAGCGCGCGACTCGCCGCGACAGTTACTTTGCTGGCAGCAGGAATCTGCGATGCAAGTAGAGCCACCACCAGCAGCGTTGTGCTCACTCCAAGAACAACGCGGGCAGTGATGGGCGCCAACACCCATTCCGACAGCACACTCAAGCGCGTCAATATACGGACGACCCCATAGGCTGCCAGCAAGAGCAGTTCTGGATACAAGGGATAAAAATAGCGATCCTGACTGAGCGACAACGCCAGCGCCAGCACCAGAAATCCGCCCACGAAGAACACAGCAGTATAGCGAAGTTCACGTTGTTGATAAAACACTGCAACACAACACACAAGCACCGCGATAGCGCTCACGACCCCCAGCTGGTAATTCTGAAAGATGGCAGGAACCGTTGTTGAGTCGAACAAGAGACGCAAGTAAAAGCTGAGATTATCCGATGAAAACCCTATATTGGGGCGTTGCGACAGGTCTGTTCCAAGCACAAGAGGTTGAATTGACCGTACAACGGCAAGCTGAGCAACAACAATGGTAATTGCGCTGAGTCCCGCAATCCACCAATGTGTATTGCGAACCCAGGAAATCCCCTGTGTGGCAAGAAAATAGACAAGGAGAGTCGGCAGAATGATGAAACTTTCTTCAAAGCTCAAGTACATGACAACGACAGCGCACATGCTGAGGTATATATAGCGAGTTTGCGCGCCTGGCCGTGTCGCCCTGTAAAACAAATAATAGACGATCAGCGTCGTAAACTGGGCTTGCTGATACATGCGCAACTCACGCGCCCAGGTCAGTTCGAATGGAGAGAAGAGCAGCAAACCGGTTGCAAGTAAGCCGACTTTGCGCCCAAACATTTGCGAGCCAACATAGTACATGAGCAGAAGCGACAACAGGAACGTGACAGCAGCCAGCCCCCGTGTCGCGTAGGGATTGTCGCCGAAGAGCGCGACAACCGCCGCCAACTCATAATGATAGAGTTCCGCCTTCGGATAGATGACTCCACCTGCCAGGTGGGGTAGACCAGTTTGTAGGATGTTGTGCGCAACTTGAAGGCTAGTAAGCTCATCCTGCCAGTAGGCTTCATAGTCGAGTTGGTAAAATGCCATCACTCCACCAAGAACCGCTCCAAGCGCCACCACTCCCCACCCAACGAGCGCCCGCCAGTGGTGTTGGGCAAGCGAGGGCAAATGATGAAGCGCCGACGGGGAAACTCCAGATTCACGAAACCCACTATCAGGAGAAGCAACGACATCTTGCAGTCGTCGGTTGGTCCATCCAAGCAGGCGTTTCTCTGACCCATAGAGCCAGTACGTAGTAATCACCAGTCCTTGACTGATGAACGCGACTCCGATAACAACTGCTAGCCAGAGCGTTGTATAGGGGAATGGCTTTTGGATGAGCGGTTCATTGCCCACAATCATCAACAGGAGTTCCAGACCAAGCACTGGCAAAAAACCTAGGGCGAGCCGATCGATGGCTATTGCCAAGCCATTGAGCCGCCTGCGCTGCCAGAGATAGCTGATGACGATGATTTCACAGCCAAAGAGCAAGAGTACCAACGCACAGAGCAAAACTGGCGCAATCGTCAGCGCGTGCGGTTGGATCAGGACACTCGCTACTGCCCGGTAGGGCTGAGTCGGCGAGATGAGTTGATAATTGACAAGAGTGCCAGCGCTCCACCCCTGGATATTCACGCCATCTATCCAGTTGGCAGTCGCAGTTACAGAAGTACGCCAGCTGCCGTCATCGCTTAGATAGAAACTCTGGCCAGTGGAGGTAACGCCAAGAATATCCAGACTCAAAGCTGTCGGAGGTGATACGGTCTGTTGCCCGATAAAACTGTAGGGTGCCGTCGCCACATGCACGGCGATGGTGTTTTGCCCCTGATACAAATACTGCGTGATATTGTAGAGGCCATCGGTGATGCCGGATTGATAATTTTGCCCGCTCATCAGATAGATGTCAGAATTAGTGATCTCCTCTTTCTGTTGTATCAGCAGTTGCCCATTCAGATACACCGCTGAGGAGCCGTCTGCGGCAATGCGCAACCAGGCGCTTTGTAGATCGGGAATCATAGCGGTCTCAACGAAATAGCCATCGGTGGACGATCCGACAGAAAGCCATTCGGTTGGGAGCGGGCGTTCGTAGAGAGCAGGATCAACCGCCAACGTATCATCGAGGGGTACGCTTGTCGTATACACGACCGCCTGACGCCAGGAGCTATCATCAAACCCCGCTGTACGCCAACCTGTCATGCTGTTCACAGACGGGCCGATATTTTGCAGAGGATTGAATTTCGGCAAATAGGATGGATAAACAACCTGTTCATCGCCGGTGGCGCGCCACGTTTGGTTCGTTGGATAGGTAGCGCGCTGTGGCCCATATGTCAAACCGATGACAGCGCAGAGGGCCGCTGGCGCAGTATCAAGTGTTTGTGCGCGAATGGCAACCACGTTGTCTCCCAGGCGCAAAAACGGCGTCAGGTCATAGATAAAAGCTCGGCGAGTTTCGCCAACAGAGAACACCTCGTTTGTTCGGCCCAGGCTTACTCCATTGACATACACTGTTGCGGTCTCAGCAACCTGGAGCATCAGGAATGCGTTATTGGGCGTCACGTCAAGGCCGAAGTCTTTGCGAAAATAGACGACTCCCGCCTGGGATGTGTCTGCTGTTATCCACTGCGCGCCATACCAATTCGGCTGGTAATCATATGGTTGAGGAAGAAGATAGGTTTGATAGGCAAACACCAGTGAACAAACAAGTACCGCCAGCAAGATCAGCCAGCACAACACATTGACACCACGCAGTTGTTCCCGCACATCTGCAAAGGAGGCAGAGGAAAAGAACTTGCGCGTTGTGGACGCACGAGCAGAGCGAGCACTGCTAGTGGAGTCCTGATTGAGCCTCTCTGGCGGTTGTGTTATCATAATTGTGATCCAGTTCTGTCGCAATCTGTAAGTATTCGCGTTCGGCGACGAGATTGCCCTCGCCACCGTAGCTCAATGCGAGATAGGTATACGCAGCCGAGAGCATGTCTGTATCATGCGACTCTTGAGCAAGCGCCAGAAAATCACTCGCCGCAGGCGCGAATAAACGCGCAGAGAACAGGATGCGGCCGTGCATATAGAGCGCATAGACATTATCCGGCTGTATTGCCAACAAATATCCAAGCCACGGCAACGACTGATCCGCCTGGGCAACTTCGCTGGCAAGTTGGGGAGTAGTCGCCTCGGTAGAGTCATCCGTTGGGAGGTATGCAATGGCGTCATTCTCCTCAACCAAAATCTCTAAGGTCTGGCTTGCTTCGTCTTTTACCCCATCGTTGGGTGGGAATGTTTGCAACGCGCTCCTCTCGACAGCCCAAGCGCGATCATTCGCTCCAACCGTCATATACTGGGCGGCCAAATACATCTGCGCGTCTATCGTATTGGTTTTTCCCAATGAGTAGAGCGCCTCTCCCCGTTCTTGCTGAAAGCTGGGAAGGTCGTTCAAGTTTGGAGCAAGCCACGTCGCCAGAGAAAAGTCATCGAGCGCAGTTCGATAGGCGCCTGCGTTGAGAGCCGCCAGGCCAAAATCTTTCGCGACAAACCCTGCGGGCGCCCTGCCAAAGACAATGATCGCGAAGAGCGCTCCTCCAATGACGAGCAGCCATCGCCACTGCAACCCATGCCGTTCATGCCGTTCATGCTGCTGCGGCGCCGCCTCGTGATCATGCTCATCTTTGGCATTTCCGGTGGTGTCCATGCGCCGCACGATGGGCCGTACCATAAGGCCAAGTCCACAGCAGACAACTGCGCCGATCAACGCAAAGAGTCCTCCAGAGCCTAGCAGCGCAAGCAGGTAGAACCGTTGCCCGACGCTATTGATGGACATCTCAAAAGGGGAAAGAGCAAATCGCTGATCCGGCAAACCATATCCCAGATGTGCGCGAAGTAACAAGCTCTGATTTTCATCATTGAGCAGTGTACGCGACAAGGCCATATCAACAAACAGGTATTGAAACAAGAAGAGCAACACGGGGGCCGCAGCCAACGCACTCAAACGCGCCGCTGTTGGGAGGCTCAATGGAGCCACGCGACGCACCCCACGTGGCGCAAGAGCCGTCCAGTCGGTCGCGAGCGCGGCGCGCCAGAACAAATAGGCCGCTACCGACAGCGTGAGCAGACCATAGGAAACCACGGGAGCGCTCAGGCTCCATCCCATATCAATGGGAAGCTGCCAGCTCTGCCAGGAATCAATCAGTGGCGCGCTTATCCAGGGAGAAAACGCAGCGATTCCCAGGCAAACCGCCGCTCCATAGAGCCACACCGCGCCTGTCCGCACGAACGTCCGCCGCAATCGCTTCGCTACGTTTCCGGTTGAATAGGCTCTTTTTGTAGGCGCACTGCTGCTGGGAGCATGCGGTGTCCGCTGGCTGCTCATGTCTGGCACGACGCGATTACTCCTTAGCCTTCGCTATGCTACCTAATGTTCTATGCCGGAGACAATAACTGGCTCACCATCTGTGAGTTGATACTGCCCAACCAGAATGACCTCTTGCCCAACGCTGAGTCCATTCTGAATGCCGATCAGATTGTTGTCTCGCGTAGCGACGACGACGGATTGAATGTGCGCGCGCCCGTTGGCGTACAGGAAGACTATCGAATCAGCGTCGGGGTTGATTACTGCTAATTCAGGCACGGCGGGCAACATCATCTGAACGCTGATCTGGATATAGACACTCTCACCAACCAGCAAGAGCTGTACAGGGTTGGGCACAGTGACCCAGACATCAAACGTGTCGCTACCTGTAGCAGTGAGCGCCGTATTGATGGCTGAGACCTTCCCTATGAAGGTTTGCCCTGGTATTGCTGCGGGAGTTATCGTAGCAGGCTCACCCACACGCACATAGGGGCGTTGCGCAAGGGGAATCTGTACCTGAGCAATGATGCTGCTTTCATTCTGAACAACGATGAGTTGCTCACCACCGTAGACAGGCGATCCCGCAGAGATGTTGACAGCAGTGATATTTCCAGGGAACGGAGCCGTGATCTGATACGTCTGCACGCCTTGTATGAGAATAGTCGCCAACACCTGTCCTCTGTAAACCGTTTGCCCAATCTGGACATTGAGCGATGAAACTGTTCCGTTGCCAGGCGAGGTCAATGTAACCATCTGTGCAGCGTAGGTCAGGCCGCCTCCCCCAATGTAGTTTGTCAACAGCTGGTTTTTCACTACATAGAGCTTCACATGAGGCGACGGATTGAGCGTCTTGTTGATCTCGTACCCTCCTGCTCCGAGTACCCCTACCACGAGCACAATGCCCAATACCACCCCCCACCAGGGGAGACGTCTACGGCTGCCTGGCGGTGAATCTATGGCAATGCGACCTGAGGAAGAGGTATCATCCCAATCTGGCGCTCGGTCACTGAGCATTGTTTTGGGTTGCGCCACACGCTCACGCATAATCTCGCCTCCCGGCGGAATTATCCGAAAATATCACAGTACAATTTTGAACGGCCATACGAGCACTATCCCCACTATACTACTTTTTACCGGATGGTCTGTCAAGCTTTGATAGGACTTGCTGAATATAGCTAACCCCCTGCCCATGAATGGGCAGGGGGAAGCTTTCACTCTATAGCAAGAGGGCTTCTTGGCTTTTACCTGCTATTTGCCTGGACAAAGAAGCCGCGTAGCGCCTGGGCCACCACCTCTGGCTGGCCGCCACGATCAG
Organism: Pseudomonadota bacterium; assembly: GCA_021324535.1. GTDB lineage: Bacteria > Chloroflexota > Ktedonobacteria > Ktedonobacterales > JADMIN01 > JAJPIU01. Next base: position 2,590 of record JAJPIU010000064.1, on the reverse strand, counting down.
TGTTCCCCGAAGCCGCATGGTTCAGCCCAGGAAACTCGATGCGTTGGGCATGCGGCAGAGTTCGCTCCAGCGCGTCGAGGGCCGCCTTCAGATACGCCGGGCTTTTGCTCCCGCCAAGCAGCAATGTTTCCGTCTGAAGCGCCCTGAAGCGTTCGACTGGCCCGCTCATCTCGGCGACGAGTTGAAAGTCGTAGTGGAGGGTTGGCGCAAGCGCCTTCATCGAGAGGTATTCGCTGGGGCGCTTCTCTTCGCTGTTCATCATCATCTGAGTGAGCGGTTCGAGCAGCCAGTACGGCGCCGCATTGAGCAGCGGCGGCCCCATCTGCGCGCCCTTCATGCCAGTGATCATCGCCGCAGCCACCCTGCCTTCAGCCATCTCCCTATCAAAGCGCCGTACCAATGCAGTTGGCGTTGCGTTGTCATCAACAAAGAACGCTGGCTCATAGAGTGCGAGTTTGGAAATGGACGGCAGGCTGAGCGCCGCCTGCAAGCTCATGATCGCCCCTGAACTCACCCCAAACACATAGCGCGCGCCGGTTTTCGTAAGAACCGCATCCAGGTCGTCAACGTCTTCCTGGAAGCTGTACTGCGTGCCATAGGGGCCACTGAGGCCGCGTCCACGGCGGTCAAGCGCGTAGATGGTGAAGGCGTCGGCCAGCGCCTCGGCCAACTGCATATGATTTTGGGAAGACTCCATTGCGCCGTGTACAATCACTATGCCCGGCCCGCTGCCGAGCTGGCGATAGCCAATCGTCGTCCCGTCTTTGGAGATCGCCGAGTCGCATGTGTAGCGGACGGCGGACGCCGGAGCGACGCTGAGTTTCGTTGCCATACTGAAAAACCTCACTTGTCTGGTCGTGTTGACTGCTCTGGGAAACGCCGCTTTACTCTTTGCCGGTGTCTGGCTTTGCCCCGGCAGGCAGCAGGAAGATCAGCAGCAGGCAAAGCAGAAAGCCGCCCCCGATGTACCACAGCATGTTCTCGAATGCCAGCGCGAAGTTGTACGTGTTGGCGTCTTTGGCGGCTGCCCCCACCACCTGGGCGATGCGCTGACTCAGGCCTCCAGGCAACGTGTTGCTTTCCTGATTCCCCTGGCGGCAGCTTGGCGGAATCACCGTCGGATCTTTCTCAGCCGAGCGGTCGCGATAGCAGACCGTGAAGCCCTTGACGATCTGCGTTTGCGCCTGTGTTGGAAGGCCAGCCGACTGGAGACCCGACCGTATCTGCGGAGCCACTGCGTTCGCGCTCGCCACGGCCTGGCTTGTCAGCAGGCTGAAGAAGAGCACCCCGATGACAGCGACACCGATGGCTCCGCCAAGCTGGTTCGTCGCGCCGAAGACGCCTGAGGCCGAGCCAGCGTCGCGCTGATGCACCCCTGCCAGGATGATGTCTACCAGCCGCACGACGATCATGCCAAAGCCGATCCCCGCAATACCAAGCGCAGGGGCAAACGTCCAGGGGGTCGCCTTCTGGCCATACAGATGGACGGTCAGCAACAGGCCAAACGTCGCAACAGTGGTGATCAACATTCCCACCGCGACAATCGTGCGCCCAAGCCGCTGGGCAAGTGGGATGGAGATACCTGAACCAATCATCGAGCCAAACGAGAACGGCAGTAGCGTCAAACCGGCCGTCAACGGCGAAAACCCCAGGCCGATTTGCAGGTAGAGCGCCAGAATAAACGTCAGCGCACTGAACGCTGCGAAGAAGACGATGTTGATCAGCAGTCCGGCGACAAACGCCCGCTGCCTGAACAGCGCCAAGACGACTAATGGCGAACCATCTTTGTTCGTCTTGTAGCGTTCATACATCGCGAAAAACGCCAGCGTCGGCGCGGAGGCGGCCATCAGCGCAAAGCCCCAGACCGGCCAATCAAGCTCGCGTCCCTCGATCAATGGAAAGAGCAGCATGCCAAGCGCCAGTGTCAACAACGCCACGCCTGGCAGATCGAGCCGCAGCGCATGCGGCGCTTTTGATTCCGGGACGATGCTGGCCGCCGCGATCAAGGCCGCCGCGCCCACAAAGACGTTGATGTAGAAAATGGGCCGCCATTCCAGGCCAAACAGATTGGCCTGCACAATCACCCCGCCCAGGATGGGGCCGACAACCGCCATCAGCCCCAGCACGGCGCCATAGACGCCAAACGCCGCTGGGCGCTCTTTCGTCGGGAAGATCACCTGGAAGATCGCCAACACCTGCGGTACCATCATGGCTGCCGCCGCGCCCTGTGCAATGCGCGCGCCCACCAGCATCGCCGGATTGATGGCGGCGCCACAGATCGCCGAAGCCAGCGTAAAGCCCAACACGCCCAGCAGAAACATCCGCTTGCGTCCAACGATGTCGCCAAGCCGCCCGCCCGTCACCAGCAATAACGCAAACGCCAACGCATAGCCTGCCACCACCCACTGAATGGCGGCGTAGGTGGTTCCCAGGTCGCGCTGGATAGACGGGATCGCCACGTTGACAATCGTCCCATCAATCAGATCGAGCGCGGAGGCCAGCAGCAGTACACCCGCCGCCAGCCAGCGGCGCGGATACGCCTGCTCTTCGATGGGTTCTTCGGTTGCAGGAATGTTCGCCGTTTGAGGGG
>JAJPIU010000209.1 GCA_021324535.1 Pseudomonadota bacterium | reverse complement strand
TGTTCAATCAGCGTCGGCAGCGTGCGCCCCTCGTCGGTCATGCGTTTGGCCAGCGTCGCTACGCCAAGCGCATCCCATGTCTCGAAGGGGCCAGCCTCCCAGTTGAAGCCCCAACGCATCGCGTTGTCTATGTTCACGATGTCGTCGGCGATCTCCGGCGCGACGGCTGCGGCGTAGAGCAGCGTGTCGGCGGTCACTTCCCAGGCGAGCTTGCCCGCGCGGTCGCTCGCTGTGATCATCGTCCTCACCCGCTCATTGGCGTCAGGATTCCCCTTCACGCTATCCAACGATGAGAAGTGTACGGAGTCTTGCTGGCGATACTCCATCGTCGCCGGATCAAGCACGAGAATCTGCGACTCGCCATCCGCGCCTTTCACCTTCTTGTAGAAACCCTGGCCAGTCTTGTCGCCCAGCCATTTGCGGTTGACCATCTCGCGGATGAAGTCAGGCAGGCGGAAGAGGTCGCGCTGTGGGTCGTCCGGCAGGTTCTCGTAGAGGCTGTCGGCCACATGCAACAGCGTATCCACGCCGGCGAGGTCGCCCGTGCGGAAGACCGCCGAACGCGGGCGCCCCATCGCCGGGCCGAAGATCGCGTCAACCTCCTCGATCTTATAGCCCTCGGCCAGCATGCGGTGAACGACTGCGGCGAAGCCGTAGTTGCCAATGCGGTTGCCGATGAAGCTGGGACGGTCTTTGCAATAGACAACGCCTTTACCGAGCGTATCTGTGCAAAACGCGCCCATGAAGCGCATCAACTCAGGATCGGTCTCCGGCCCGGCCACCAGCTCCAGCAGTTTCATAAAGCGCACGGGATTGAAAAAGTGGGTGATCAGGAAATGGCGGCGGAACTCCTCGTTGCGCCCTTCCAGCAGCATCGCCGCAGGCAACCCCGATGTATTCGAGCTGATGATCGTCCCCGGCTTGCGTGCTTGCTCGATGCGCGCGAAGAGATCACGCTTGGCGCCGATCTCTTCGACGATGGCCTCCACGATCCAATCGGCCTCGCCAAGCTGAGCAAAGTCATCCTCAGTGTTGCCGATGGTAACGAGCTTCGCGGCGCGTGGCGTGAAGAACGCCGAGGCAGGCTTAGCCTTCAGCGCGCGCTCAAGCCCCGTCTGGGCGAAGCGATTGCGCGCCGTGCGGTCTGTGCTGTTCTGCGCGTCGGGCGGTACGATGTCGAGTATGGTAACGGGGATGCCGACGTTCGCCAGCAGCGCCGCGATGCCCGCTCCCATGATACCCGCGCCAACGACCGCCGCGCGTTTGATGGTATAGCTCATAACAGAACTTCCTTTATGTGATACCCCCTTCCCGCGCGTGTGGGGAAGGGGGCCAGGGGGTTAGGCCAGCCGCTCGACAACTGTCGCGACACCCTGGCCGCCGCCGACGCACAGCGTGGCAATACCCAGCCGCTTATCCAGTGTCTCCAGATCGTTAAGCAGCGAGCCAACGATGCGGCAGCCCGACGAGCCAAGCGGATGCCCCAAAGCGATAGCGCCGCCGTGTGGATTGACCTTCTCCTCGTCAAGCCCAAGTTCACGGATGACAGCCAACGACTGCGCTGCGAACGCCTCGTTCAGTTCGATCACGTCAATATCGGAGAGTTGCAGATGCGCGCGTTGCAGCGCCTTGCGTACCGCGTTGACTGGCCCAATGCCCATGTACTCAGGCTCGACACCAACGACCGCCATCGCCAGCACACGCGCGCGCGGCTTCACGCCAAGCTCACGCGCCTTCTCAGCCGACATCAGCACCGCTGCCGACGCGCCGTCGTTCAACGGACTGCTGTTGCCAGCCGTCACCGTGCCACCAGCAATAAACGCTGGCTCCAGCGAGGCTAGGCGTTCGAGCGAAGTATCGCGGCGTGGCCCCTCATCGGTGGTCATCGTCTCGCCATCGGGCAGCGGCACGCCGACGATCTCTTTGGCCAGGATGCCAGCGTCCATCGCAGCAAGCGCACGCTGATGGCTACGCAACGCAAACTTATCCTGATCCTCGCGGCTGATCCCGTACTTCTTCGCGAGGTTCTCTGCCGTCAGCCCCATCGGGATGTATGATTGGCTAAACGCAGTGGTCTTCTCGCCGTGGCCAAAGCAGGCTTCGACGCCATCAGGGTTGTTGATCAGCTTGGGGTTGAAGCTGGGATTGAAACCACCCATCGGCACACGCGACATACTCTCGACGCCGCCCGCGATGATCACATCACCCTGGCCCAACAGAATGCTCTGCGCAGCCATGTTGACGGCTTGCAGGCTGCTGGCGCAGAAACGGTTGACGGTCACGCCGCCTGCCGTGGTGGGCAGACCAGCCAATCCGGTGATGATGCGGGCGAGGTTCATCCCCTGCTCACCCTCAGGGAAGGCGCAGCCGATGATCACATCTTCGATCAGGCTCAGGTCAAACTCTGGTGTGCGTGAGAGCGCCCCGCGCACGGCGACGGCGCCCAGGTCATCGCCGCGCACCACACGTAACGCGCCCTTGTTCGCGCGGCCAATCGGCGTGCGCGCCGTGCTAACAATCACTGCTTCTGGCATGGTTTGTTTCCTCTTCTGCCGTTTTCCGGCGGATATACAACGTCTTTTCGACTGTCGCGCAGACGACGCCGTTTTTATCGGTCAGGTCTATGTGATAGGTGCGATCTAGCGAACGCTGTTCGGTCAGCGCGGCGCGGATCGCATTGAGTTCCTGCTGATCCAGCGTAAAGCGCGCATAGAGCGTCGAACGCCCCGGCTTCTTGAAGCGAATGTTGGCGGCTTTGTCCCAGACGATATACTCTGGCCCAAGATTCTGGATCAGCATGATCATGTACATTGGGTCAACCGCGCCATACATGCTGCCGCCGAAGATCGTGCCGACGTAGTTAAACGTGCGCCAGTTCAGCGGCAGCTTCACCCTCACCTCATGGTAATCGCTGGCAATATACGTCACTTTCGCGCCGGTTCCCCAATACGCTGGAAAGATGTTGAAGCGCCAACGCATCAGGCGCGTCTTGAACGACTCCGGCATCGAAGAAGCTCCTACCCTGGCAGCGTCATCATTATTCCCCTTCCCATAGATGGGAAAGGGTTAGGGATTAGGTTCTCGGCCCCAGCAGCACCCACTCGGTTTGGAGCGCGGTCGTCTGGGTTCCGGCGGCGTCGAACACCTGCACGGGAACACTAAACTTTGCGCGTCCGTTGGCGCTCATCTCGCTACGGATGCGCGTCTGCTCATCACGGCTGAGGGTGGCGACCGCGCGCAGATCGCCGCGCGCCGACTTGAGATACGAGATCGTCACTTGCGTGACGACGGGCGCCGCGCCCTGGGCGATCAGGTCGTTGAAGGCGGCGGCTGCCATCATGCCGCCAGCCGCCTCGCCCAGCCCAAACTGCGCTGTCGCGTGCATCGTGCCCACATGGTTGAGCCGCTCAGGCGTCTGCGCCAGCGACAACTCCACGTGCTCCGGCGCAACCGATTCCGCCTGCACGCCGAGCACGCGATAGAACGGGACGGCGTCGCGCATCATCGCGCGGATGGCTTCCAACTCCGCCATAGTGTTTGGCCTTTCTGTGGGCTTAATCCACCGGATACTTGCCCTGCTCAGAGATGATCCCAGCCAGTTCGCGCTGCAAGGGGACGATGCTTGCCTCAGGGTCGCCCAGGTAGCGGCGTACCTTCGCCAGTTCTTCAGCGCGCTCGTCGCCTTCGAAGGCCATCGTCAGCGCGCCCTCCATCGCCTGCCGTGCCTCGGCGGCCAGGCGGAGCGTCGCCACCTGCGCCAGCAATTCGTGCGTGTGGGCGTCTGCGGCGTTGTTGCGGGCGGCGTCGAGCGCGCGGGCCACGGCGCTATCCATCGCGAAGATCGTGATGAGTTGGTTGGCGGTGTAGTCTAGGAACTCCTGCTCCTCGCGCATGTTCGCCATGAACTTCATCGAACTCTTCATCGAAGCGTAGATCGCCGCGCGCTTTGTCCGCTCGACAAGGTTGATATACTCACGCAGCCCGGCGGGCGTATCATCCCCAGCGAAGTTGGGCGCAACGCCGCTGTTCACCTGCTCGTCAATCTCCGGGAAGGCCGAGAAGAGGTCAACGCGGTTCTCCATGGCGCGGGTGAAGAGCGTGCCAGCAGCCACCAGTCGGTTCACCTCGTTGGTGCCTTCGAAGATGCGGTTGATACGCGAGTCGCGCCAGGCATGCGAGATGGGATACTCGTCCATGAAGCCGTAGCCGCCAAAGATTTGCACGCCCTCATCCAC
>JAJPIU010000169.1 GCA_021324535.1 Pseudomonadota bacterium | reverse complement strand
TCCGGCGCGCATTTCACCGCCGCGCCTACCTCACCGCTGAAAGCCAGCGGCGCCAGCCGGGCCAGCGCGAGCCTGCCGCTGAGCAAAGACCTCGACTTCATTGTCCAGTATCAGGTTTGACACTCTGCGCGTTTATGTGTTGTGGCAGTTTGTGTGGGGGAATGCGTGGAGATAAGCAGGCGCTCCTCGGTCAATCGCCGAGGAGCGCCTGTAGCGCAGCCTATGGGGCCTTAATGGAAAACGAGTGAAGTGATGATGGCAGGGGTGTACACCGTTGTACGCCTCGTGCGTGGCGGCTTCCATACCGTAAGAGCGTGAACTTTGGAACCCACCCAAAGGATGCTCTCCCCACGGGAGACCGCTTGCGATCAACAGGTTTTCCCTGGTGGGCGTTTACCCAATGATCGCTGACTCGCGTTCGACCTCGCTTTGCTTGTCGGCGCCGGCTCCGACGACGGCCCTGAGCAATTCAAAGTCGCGGTTGGCCAGGTATTCCTGGTGCCATTCATAGGCTTTGCGGAACGGGAGTGGAAAATCAGGATGCCGGGCCTCGACGTAAAAGCCGCCGCCTGTGCGCCCAAGATGCACTTCCGCTCCAGTGTTTGGATTCACATAATGGAGCATAGTTCCCACTTTCCTCGACGATGGTATGTCGTGCGAGGGGCGATGTTAACAGCACATGCCCACCGCCACTTCTCATTATACCCCATCTCTGAGGCTACCGCCAGCCCGCGTAGGAACTCTGTGCTACCAGGCAATCCACACAAATCCACACAAATCCATATTCCCCCTTCCCCACAGGGGAAGGGGGTAGGGGGTTAGGTCGTAGTCCTAGTGGACGGCGACATCATCATAGAGGGTATAGGTGGGATCGCCCGGATAGTTGTCGTCATGGCTGACCAGTGTCAGTGTATACGAGTGCCCTGCCGTCAAGCTGGCGGAGACCTGTACCCAGGTATTGTTGTCAGTGCACGTCTTTGCCAGGATCGTCGTCGTCGTGTTCGTTGTATTGTCCTTCAGGGTGGCGGTCGCCCAGTCGTACTGCACTGTATCCGGGCAACGTACCTGATACCAGAAGGTCAGCGTACCATCGCCGCTGGGAACCGTGAAGGTCTGACTGATCGTGCTGTCGCCATTGGTCGGTGAAGTCGAACCAGCCTGGCCGGAGTAGCTGCCGCTGTGGGCGGCTGTACTGATCGAGGTGGACTGACCACCGGTCGTCCAGCCGGAGAACGTGCCCGTCTCGAACCCGCCGTTGACGATGCCGCCACCGCCGCCAGACGATGTGACCGTCACCGTCACGCTGGCGCTATGGGTGGCGCTCCCCGCGACGCCCTTCACCGTCACCGTGTAGGTTCCCGTCGCGACCGACGAGCCGACGCTTACTGTCAGCGTTGAGGAATTGCCAGCCGTAACGGAGGTAGGATTGAGCGAGGCTGTTGGGCCGGAAGGCGAGACGCTCGCCGTGAGAGTGATTGTGCTCGCCGAGCCGCTTGTGACCGCCGTGCTGATGGTAGATGTCCCATTCCCGCCCTGTTGAATGCTCAGGCTGGTGGGATTCGCGGAGATCGAGAAGTCATTGGGCGGCGGGGATGTCACCGTGAAATTGGAGGATGATGTGCCGGTTCCCGATCCGTTTGTCACGCTGATGGGGCCGGTCGTCGCGCCTGACGGAACGGTCGCCGTGATGCTTGTGCTGCTGGCGTTGCTATACTCCGTCTGTATCTCGAAAGTTCCACCGTTGTTCAGGTGGGTTAGCCCTGCTGAGAAGTCCCAGGCGCACTTGTCACCAATCTCGTAGCCGGACGAGTCAGTCCAGCCACTTGGCGGCTGCGGATCGGTGATCGCCTCCGACTGCTCATGTGAGGTGAGGTTGATCTCGCTGTCGGCATTGATGTTGCCGTTAGGCGAGGTGGACACCTGACAGCCCGATCCTGGATAGGGCATGGCGCCATAGGCTACGTTGTCGGAGCTTGACCAGTTGTGGTAGGCGCAATAGTTGCCGGTAGGAGCCGAGCATGCGCCAGTGCCGTCGTTCAGTGAATCGCCGTTCGGCAGATAGACATAGTAGACGGCGTTCGAGCCGTCGCGCGGCCAGCCCTTCGTCGCGATAGCGTTATTGACCTCGGTCTGGAGGGACGAATCTTCGACCGTTGCGTTGGTGCAACTGGTGTCGGTTGGTGGGGTAGAGGTATCAAACCAGACACCGCCGACCGTCTGGTCGTTGTTAATGTAGCCGTTGGTGTCGTTGTACTGCGTCAGGATGTTCTCGAAGAGGGTATTGCCGACATCATTGAAATAACTCTGCATGATGCTGGCGGCGCCTGCGTCCGCGCCGGTTCAGCTCGGCCCCCAGAAGATGATGTACGAGACGGGGTTATGCTGCACTGGGCCATTGCCGTAGGCCAGATTGCCTGAGCCTTGTACGGCAGGGAAGACGCCATCTGGTCGGTGGGTGCGTTTGAGTTTTGCCCACTCCGCGCGAGTGGGGAAATACACCGCATGCGTGAAATGTGGGTGAAATTTCGTGGGTGGGGTAGGGGGGATGGCCCGCACCAAAGGCCAGGGGAGCCTGCGCCGCCGCCATCACCATCATAACCGCTATTGTGGTTACACTGAGGGTAACGCGGGACAACCTCCAGGACAATACACGCCTCATTTGACGAATCTCCTTTGTTGCTGTGTGCGCAACGCCGTTGTTGCGCAGTTGGATGCACTTTGTACATCGATCATCCGCCGTGGACGATCAGAAACTCGGATTGTTGGCATGCTGAGGGTTGAAAGCTATAGTAGCGACTAGGGCCTCTCTTCGTCAAGATGAGGCGGCAGACCTGAAAAACTTTGTAAGGCGCCATGCCCTTGACATGTCATTCACCATGTATGCTATATATAAATCATGCTTTATATGGCATTGGTTTATGTATTGCGCTGCTGGAGGTGAGATAGCCGCATATGCTTGAAAATCCAGAACAGGAGCGATATGCGCGCTATGGGCAATCTGCGCCCAGGCAGCGCGATCCACGCGACCGCCATGAACAGCGCGAACATCGCCTGGCGGCGCGCCAGGACTACCTTGAACTCAAGCGTATGCTCAGAACGCTTGGCGACGAGGTGCGCCTGAATATTGTGCATACACTGGCGAACAGTGGCGAAATTACCGTCACTGATCTTGCCGAGACGCTTGCGGTGAGTCAGCCGTTGATCTCCTGGCATATCGGCGCGCTCAGGCGTGTGGGACTGGCGCAGACGCGCCGCCAGGGGCGTCAGGTGTACTGCTCGCTCGATCTTACGCGCTATCGCCTGTGTTTACGCATGCTCGGCAAGGTGATCGAACCGACGCTTGGTTCTGGCGCGCAGGGCGAGGCTGCGCCTGTTGCGCAGACCACTGTGGTTGGGTTGCTGCCCATCACGCCGCAAGCGGCTGGCGGCTAGCGAGTTACCCTGGCGTTGTGAGCGGGCGTTTCAACCGTCCCATCGCGTCTGCATGCGCCTGGGCATAGCTGTGTGTAGAGTGAGCATTGAACGTTACAACCTATATGGGAGGCATGTGACTGTGGGAAAAGACAAAGTACGTGCGGCGATCATCGGCGTTGGCAACTGCGCCTCATCATTGGTGCAAGGGGTTGAATACTACCGCAACGCCGCCGACACCGACTTCGTTCCAGGGCTGATGCACGTCAACCTGGGCGGCTACCACGTCAGCGACATCGAGTTTACCGCCGCATTCGATGTGGACGCGGCCAAAGTGGGCAAAGACCTCAGCGAGGCGATCTTCTCTGGCCTGAACAACACCTATAAGTTCGCCAGTGTGCCCAATCTGAACGTCCCTGTCTATCGCGGCATGACGCATGACGGCCTGGGCAAATACCTCTCACAGGTGATCACCAAGGCTCCTGGCCCCACCGCCGACATCGTGCGCATCCTGCGTGACACCGGCACGGACATCGTGATCAACTATCTGCCGGTGGGCAGCGAGACCGCGACGAAGTGGTATGTGGAGCAGATATTGCAGGCGGGCTGTGGCTTCGTCAACTGCATCCCGGTTTTCATTGGGCGCGAAGACTACTGGCGCAAACGCTTCGAAGAGGCCAACCTGCCTATCATTGGCGACGACATCAAGAGCCAGGTGGGGGCAACCATCGTTCACCGCACGCTGGCGCGCCTCTTCCGTGAACGCGGCGTGCGGCTGGAGCGCACCTCGCAGCTCAACGTCGGCGGCAACACCGATTTCATGAATATGCTGGAGCGTGAGCGGCTCGAATCCAAGAAAATCTCAAAGACGAACGCCGTCACCAGCCAGCTTGATTACGACATCGGCGCGGCGAACGTGCATATTGGGCCAAGCGACTATGTGGAGTGGCTGAGCGACCGCAAGTGGGCGTATATCCGTCTGGAAGGCCGCACCTTTGGCGACGTGCCGCTGAACCTGGAACTCAAGCTCGAAGTGTGGGATTCCCCCAACTCGGCTGGCGTGGTGATTGACGCCGTGCGGTGCGCCAAACTGGCCAAGAACGCCGGACTCGGCGGCGCATTGCTTGGCCCCTCGGCCTACTTCATGAAGTCGCCTGCCATTCAGTATACCGACGAGCAGGCACGGCTGATGGTCGAAGAGTTCATCCGTGAATACGCGCTGGACACGACGGCGACGGAACAGCCAGCCGCAGCCGAGGCGCCTGCGACGCCCACCAAAGCAGCCAAGACCAATGGTCATCAGGAGGGGGTCTCGCCGGAGGCTGTGGTTGAGATGAGCGCCGTCACCGAAGAGTAACGATCTACCGCTAACTCTTCTCCCCTTCCCATCCATGGGAAGGGGCTGGGGGTAGGTAGTCGGAGGGCTGGCCTATGGTCTACTGGTTCACCCGCTTCGCAAGCTGGCTGGCCGGGCGTGTTCCGCGTCCGGCGCGGCTGGCTATCGCCGGGCCACTAACCATGCTGATCTATTATCTCTGGCCCGCTAAACGCCACGTGACCATTGCCAACATGGCGCAGATTCTTGGGGTTGCGCCGGATGATCCGCGTGCGCGGCGGCTGGCGCGCAATTGCTGGCTCAACTACGGGCGCTATATCTCCGACTTCTTCTACCTGCCCAACTCAACACCCGAGGCGTTGCTCGCGCATCTGCAAGATACCACGCCTGCCCCTGGCGCCTACGCACGCATGGACGAGGCGTTGGCGCATGGCAAAGGGCTACTCATCGCCACACCTCACTTTGGCGCATGGGACGTGGCGGGCGTGTTGGTTGGCGCGCATACGCCGCTCCATGTGTTGGTGGACTCCTTCCCCGACCCGCGCATGGATAAGCTCATCCAGCAGCAGCGGCGCGACCTGGGGATGGAGGTGTTGTACGTGGAAAAGTCGCCGCGCGCGATTCTGCGCATCCTGCAAAAAAACGGCACGGTCGCCATCGTCGCTGACCGGCCGCTCCTCGCTGGCGAGGGCACACCCATCACCTTCTTTGGCAAACGCTGCTATGTGCCGGGCGGTGTCGCCCAGTTGTCGCTCCTCTCAGGCGCGCCGGTTATGCCGGGCTATTCCTGGTATGGGGCGGGGCATGCCGAGGAGGTGTATTATGGGCTGGTGGATGAACCCATCTATCCCCAGCCGACCGGCGACCGCCGCGCCGACACGCAGGCCATCACCCAGCGCATCTACGACTCCTTCGAACGTATGATCGGTAAGTACCCCGATCAGTGGGCGATGTTTCGGCCATTCTGGCCGGATGAAGAGACGAAAGGGACGGAAGCGGCGGTGGAGACGACAGAGGCGGCAGAGAGTGGCGCGTCAGGAGGGACGGAGAAGGCAAGCGTATCAGACGAAACAGCCGCCGCTACGGAAGGACAACGCGCATGACCTACCAGGCGGATTACCGTTCCACCACGACCACGCTCGCTACGGCTCCTGCCGCCAATGCTATCGCGCCCTGTGTGAGCGATCAGCGATATGGCGGCGTTGGGGCGCGTCTGCATCAGGGATGGGATCGCCTAAACGAGCGCCTACACCTCCAATACCGGCTGTTTCAAGGGGCGGCGCTGGTCATCCCCCATCTGCCACATTGGCTGGCGCGGCCACTGGCGGTGGGCGGCGCAACGCTGGCCTGGGCGCTGGCGCGTGGTAAACGGCGGCATGTCGAGGCGAACCTGCGCCATATTCCTGGGCTGGCGAACGACCCACGGCGGCTGCGTTGGGCGGGACGCGGCGTCTTCATCCACTCTGCGCTCAACTATCTCGACTTCTTCCAGGGGAGCCGATACACTGACGCGGAACTGATCGCACGCTGGCCCGAAGGCTCAATCGAAGGCTATGAGCAGATCGAAGCGGCGCTGGCGCAGGGGCGTGGCCTGATCGTCTTTGGCGCTCACTTTGGTGACTTCGAGGCGGCCATGTCGCGACTCGGTCTTGGGGGCTACCGCTTGCTTGTGCCCGCCGAACACCTGGCTCCGGAAGCCTTCTTTCAGTTGGCCTGCCGCATGCGTTCGCACCACAACGCGCGCCTGCTTGCCGCCGACAGCCGCGAAACGTTACGCGAGATGATCTCCGCGCTCAAACGCAATGAGATCATCCTTGTCGCTTTTGATCGTTACATACATGGGGAAAGCACGCTGCTCCCATTCTTTGGCGCGCCAACGCGCCTGCCCACAGCTTCGGTCGCCTTTGCGCTGCGGCGTGCGGCCCCTGTGATGTTCATGTCTTCCTGGCGAGTCAGTCTTACCGAATCACATGCGGTCTGCATGCCGCTCGACCTTTCGCATGTAGACGACGACACAACGACACTCAACGGAGAACGTAGATTTGATAGGGGCGATCGGCCCACAGCGACATCAGACCCGCGCCCATCGCCGGGCGCCGAGCACGCCACGTCGGCGACAGCACTTCTACACACGCAGCATGATCAGAGCCATGCACAACGCGATCAGCGGGTTGACCCGCGCCAGGCGTATGCAATGAGAACCATTCTCAGTGCGCTTGAACAACATATCACTGAACACCCTGAACAATGGGTGTCGGCCCTCGCCCACATCTGGGATGACAGCCCGCCGCAGGCATACGGCTAATTGCCAGAGACGCTAAAGAGCCTCTTAAGGAGAAGCCACATTTGGAGTACACAGTTCATTCAATCAATCCCAAGCTTAGCAGGACACACGATCTCTCGGCAAAGCGGCATACCGGGCTGGCCGACCTGCACATGCACACAAATTATAGCGATGGCGTCGCCAGCGTTGAGCGGGTGTTAGCGCATATTCGCGACCATACCCCGCTCGATGTGATCGCCATCACTGACCACGACACCATTGAAGGCGCCCTGCGTGCGCGCGACCTCGTGGCGCAGAATGAGTATCCGTTCGAGGTGATCGTCGGTGAAGAGGTGAGCACACGCGAAGGCCACCTGCTGACCCTCTTCATCAATACCCGCATCCCTCCCGGCTTGAGCATCGAGCGGAGCATCGAGCTTGCGCATGCGCAGGGTGGATTGGCGATTGTCGCACACCCATTCCATCGGCTCTTTCGTTTTAGTGTACAGAGGGAGGTCATGGAGCGCCTCTGGCGTCAGCCGGATGTTCATCCCGATGGCGTAGAGACGCTCAACGCCAGCTTCGCAGGAATCGGCTGCTTCCGGCATGCCACGCGGCTGGCACGCATGCGCTATCACTGGGCCGAGACCGGCAGCAGCGACGCCCACACGCTCAACGCGATTGGCGTCGCCCGCACGATGTATCCGGGGTCGGGCGCAGAGGCCGTGCGCGCAGCGTTGCGTGAGCGACAAACACAGGCGCGTGGCGGTTACTGGCCGCTTCGCGAGTATGGCCACCTCTACGCTCACCACCGCGCCAACGGAGGGGCAATCGCCGAGCGGCGCGCGGCGGCTGCGCGTGAACGCAAGCGCAACATGCGTGAGGCTGGGCGCGAGCCAACGCTCATCTAAGCCTGGCGCTCAGGCAGGCGTCTGGGCGATGAGGAGAGGCGCTACGACACACGGCACACGGCACACGGCACACGGCACATGGCGCACAGGACACTACTGTACGATAGAGAAACGGCCTGCATGGCCCGGAGCGAGTATCTTGAAAATCGGACTGGTTTCCCCTTACGACTGGAGCTACCCAGGCGGCGTGCAGGATCACATTCAGCGGCTGTCGGTGGAGCTTCGCGCGCGCGGCCACCAAGTACGCATTCTCACTCCGGCCACCGGCCCGCGTGCGCGTAGCGTCGAGTATGGGGTATACAAGTTGGGCTGGGCGGCGCCGCTACATGTCAATGGGTCGGTTGCGCGCGTCGCCATCACACCCGACCTAAGCGGCGCGCTAGGCAGGCTGCTTCAGCGCGAACGCTTTGACATCCTGCATCTGCACGAGCCGTTTGCGTCTGCGCTCTCGCTCTCCATTCTTCATCTGGCCGATATGTCGGGCGCGGCGCTCGTCGGCACCTTCCACGCCTATTCGCGTCCCGGCCTCACCTCAACGCCGCGCTGGGCATACAGTTCGGCTCGCCCGTTTCTCGCGCACTACTTCCGGCGGCTGGATGGCCGGATCGCCGTCTCAGCCGCCTCAGCCGAGTTTGTCAACAGCTTCTTTCCAGCTGAGTATCGCATCATTCCCAATGGCGTTGATACCGCTATTTTCACACCCGAGGCGCCGCCCCTGCCGGAGTTCATGGATGGCAGACTCAACGTGCTGTATCACGGGCGCATCGAGCAGCGCAAGGGATTGAAGTACCTGCTCAGCGCCATCCCGATGATCCGCGAACACTTTCCCACCGTGCGCTTTTTGATCAGCGGCGACGGTCCCCTGCGTGAGGGATTCGAGCGCCAGGTGGAGCGCGCGGGCTGGCCCGGTGTGGTCTTCCTGGGGCGCGTTTCTTCCGAGGTGTTGCCCTCGCTCTACACTACGGCGCATGTGTTTTGCGCGCCAAACACTGGCGGTGAGGGCCAGGGCATCGTCCTGTTGGAGGCGCTGGCCTCGGGGCGTGCAGTGGTCGCATCAGATATTGACGGGTTTCGCTCGGTGATCGAGACGCAGCGTGATGGATTGCTTGTCACGCCGAGCGACAGCGAAGAGATTGCCTGGGCGATCTGCCATCTGTTGGATGATCGCGCGAAGCGTGATCGTTTGGGGCATGCTGGCCGTCAGCGGGCCGAGCAGTTTAGCTGGACGCGGGTTGGCGATCAGGTCGAGGCGTACTACGAGCAATCGCAACGCCAGGCGCGTCTGCGCCAGGAGGCGTTGGCGGCGCGCGCTGAGCGGGCGCGAGCCGCCAAGCAGCAGCGCGCAGCGGTGGCGCAACGCCATGGCAGTCTGCGCGCTGGGGCTGTTTCCCCCGCTCAAACGACACGCGGGGCAACGGCTTCCGCTCAGGTGGCGTTTCCTGGCGCCTCCTCTGCGGAAGTGGTTGTCGCCGAGTAGTCTTTAGCAGGCCTTTGCCGGACATAATGCTATGGGCAGAGAGTTAGTGGTATAGTGATCATAGCGCAAAGCGAGGTGAGCCATGTTTGGGCCACGCATACAGCAGACCGCGCGGCGCCTGATGGAGTCGCTTGTGCGGCCACTTGCCGCGCTGGGCCTGACACCCAATATGGCGACGCTCATTGGTTTGTTGCTGAATGGCGCAGCGGCGGCTCTGCTTGCTTTGGGTAGCCTACGGGTCGGCGGTGTTGCTTTGCTCATCGCTGGCGCGTTTGACATGGTAGACGGCGCGCTGGCGCGGGTGCGCAACCAGAAAACCACCTTCGGCGCATTCTTTGATTCGACCATTGATCGCTATTCCGAAGGCGTCACCTTACTGGGCGTGATCATCTATGCTGTGCGCCAGCCGACCTCGACGGCGACCATGTGGGTAGTGATTCTGGCCTACATTGCGGCGGTTGGTTCACTGATGGTCAGCTATGCGCGCGCACGCGCCGAAGGATTGGGCCTGAGTCTCAAAAGCGGTTTGATGGCGCGCCCGGAGCGGGTGGTGTTGCTTGCCGCCGGTTTGATTCTCGGTGGCGCCGCCTGGCTCCCGTGGACGTTGCTCCTGCTGGCGGTGACGAGTGTGTTTACCTCGGCGCAGCGCATGCTCGATGTACATCGCATGCTGACCATGACCAGATCATCAAGCGCCGCTGTAAACACATCAACGCCTGCGCATGGAGCCTCCAGCAGGAATCAGCAGCCGACAGATCATGGAGATCATGCGTCTGGCCTGATCGCTGGTTCGCCCAGAGGCCATATCGAGACGCCATTTGTCTCGCATGTCGCGCCGGGATCACAAGCTGCGCCTGAGCCATCTCAGGAGCGCGCCTGAAAACGCCTGAAATAGCCTGTCAGGCTCATGCCCAGGTGAGCATGCCCGCCGGAAAGAGTGTCCCGGTGTTTGGCGGCTCGCAGGCGTTACCGTATCAACCGAAAAATAGAAAGCAGTTCGCAAGCGCAGCGCAATGTGGCGAATTCGTGTAGCGCATAGGGCGCGGCAGTGGAGATCGGGAAGAGGATGTAGGGGATGATGTGTTAGAGGGACGGGGGCGTGGAAGCGCGTGCCTCAGAAAATAATCGGAAGATGATTGTTACGCCGCGTTACCCATAATCCCGCGCCCAATAGCCCAATAAGCGATGTCGAGTGATGTCATACGTGTAGCGTGCAAGAGTATACGCCCAGGTCATTGTGAAACGAACTGAGCCGAACAGCAAGAGAAGAACATGCGCCTGGCGTCACGCCTGGCTATTCGATGCCAATTCGTACACATCACAGTTCCTTTCTCTCCCTCCTTCTCCCGTCGCCTCCTTCCATACGCACCATACGTGCGCCCCACGCCGGGAACGCCAGACCAGACACGCTTGCCATGTATCCAGGATATGAAAGTAGAAGAACGATGAATCCAACGACCCCAGACACCAGCGCCAATACGCGCGCTCAAACCTCACCAGCCACACCGATGGCTCCCAACGCGGCAAACGCCGCGACGACCGATCAACCTGCGAAGCGCCCCGCCAACCAGCGCCGCCAGTCGGCGCGCAAAGGCGCGACAGGCGCTCCGGCCAGCGCGAACTCCAATGGCGCGTCAGCCGCCAACGCCGACAAGGCGCCGGTCTCTGCCAGCCAACCCAACCAACCCAACCAGCCAAATCAGGCCAAGCCGCCAAAATCTGCGAAGCAGACGGCGCGCGCCACTGAGGGAGATGCAGCAGGCGCGGCACAGCAACCGGGCCAGCATACGGGCAGGCATACACGCGGGCATGGGCGCGGCCATGCTGAGACCACACCACAGGCTGAGCAGGCGACCACACCAGCCATACCCATTGTATCTGCCTCTGAGGCGCCGCAGCCGCCGAGCGACGCCCAAAACGCTTCCCCGGCGATTGTCCCTGTGACGACGCAGGAGGCGAAGCGCGAAGCGCAACCGGACGCGCAGAGCGCGGCGGCCAACGCGCAGGCCGAGCCGCAAACGCAGGCTGAAGCGCGTAATCAGCGTGGCGCGCGAACATCGCGGCGTGGCGGGCGCGGACGAGGCCGCCAGGTAGAGTTGATTCTGCCCCCGCAGGAGACGCCCACACAGTCGGGACAGACGTCCGCTGGAGCAGCGCCAATCACACCCGTCACACCGGACGCGCCGGAAGCGCGGCCAACACAGGCTGGCTCCGAGCCAACAAGCGATTTCCTGAGCGATTTGTTTGCACAGGCGCCCGCGTTGATCGCCCCTGAGCCAACGCGCCCCTACCTCCCCTTCATCTCGCTCGAAGGGACGCCAACAGGCGCAGGCGTAGCGAGCGCGCCAGCCGCCTCCCACGAGGCCGAACAGGCGGCTACACAGCCTTCAGGCTCAGACACATCGGGTGGCGGCAATGAATCAACTGCTGTCTCGGCGCAGCCAGCGCCAGCCGCGCCCAAACGCTATCGCTTCGACACGCGCCCACGCAGAACCCCTCAGCCAGCCGCACGGCCAGCGCCGAACGTAGTGACTGCTCCGACGCCTGTGCAGACGGCGCCCATGCCAACAACGACAACGCCAGCCGAAGAGACTGCGGTTGAGGAGACAACGCCAACCACACAAGGCTCCGAAGCGTTTGCCGAAGCCGCCGCGCCAACTGAGCAACCAGGCGAAGCAGTGACGACGGCGCCAACCGAGACCCTTGGGGGTGAGCCAGCCGCTGAGGTCAATGAGGCGGGCGAAGCCGCCGAACTTGCAGGAAGCGATCTCGCCGAGAGCGAAGAGAGGGAGAGCCTTCCCTCGCGCGGTGGGCGGGGACGCCACCGCAACCGTCGCCGCCAGCGGCAACCCCGTGGCGTTGGCGGCGCTGAGAGCGACCTGGCGGAGCAGGACGAGCAGGCGGACGAGTATCCGACGCCGGAGAGCGAAGACATCCGCGTCGTTGCGCCGAGCGTCGAGCCTGCCCCAATCCCAGAGCCACGCGCAGCGCGCCCCAGGCGCACAACACATAGTGTTCCCGCTGCCTCGGCCCCGGAGGAAGGCGACAGCTACATCCCCGGATATGCCCCCGGCTATGGTGGCTACGTGCCTGGCTATAGTGGCTACGCAAGCGCAAACAACGGCGCTACCGAAGCAAGCGCCTATGGCGCCCAGCAACCGGCGGCTCCCGCTCCGGCTCTGCCCTCGTATGGCGCGACAGGCTCGCCATACACACCGGGCGCCCGGACGACACAGCGTGGCGCCAGCGCCGGAAACGCAAGCAATGACGTAATCGGGACGGGAAGCGCCTACACCACGAACAATGGACAAAGCGCCTATGGATCTCCTGAGCCTGCCTATGCGCATGGTTTCGCGCCGCAACCGCGCCAATCTGCGCCGCCAGCCTATGCGCCCTACACACGCACGGGGCGAACCACTGGCGAACGCAACGGCGAAGCGCAGGCGCTCAGCCAGCTCAACGCAGCGGTGCGCGAAGTACGCGAGTCGTTCCAGCAACAGACGGATCGCCTGTTGTCAGAGATGCGCCGTCAGCAGATGGCGCCCGCGATGACGGTCAACTTCCCGCCGATGCCCTCCAACGAGCGGGTGGGCGTGTTCGTAGACGTTGCGAATCTGATCTACTCGGCGCGCAGCCTGCGTGTTGAGCTTGACTTTGGGCGTCTGCTCGACTTCCTGCGTGGGAATCGCCGCCTGATTCGCGCACATGCCTACGCGCCCACCAGCCCGGAGCCAGGAATTGAGCAATCGTTCCTCCCGGCCGTCAAGGGGTTGGGCTATCGCATCACGACGAAGAACTATAAGACGTTCGCCAGTGGCGCGAAGAAGGCCGACCTCGACCTGGATATGTGTATGGATGTGGTGCGGCTCGTCGAGGCGGGCGCGCTCGATACAGTTGTCCTGGTCAGCGGTGACAGCGATTTCCTGCCGCTGTTGGAATACTGCTCGGATCATGGCGTGCGGGTCGAGGTGGCGGCGTTTGACGATTCCGCCGCGTTGATCCTGCGGCAAAGCTGCGATCTGTTCATCAATCTCTCGCTGCTCGATGAGATTCGCGTCTGATCTCGATCTCGCGTCTGTCCCTATCCCTGTCCCTGGAGGCCATCGCATGGATCTCTCGATTGTGATCGTGAATTGGAATAGCAGGGAGTTGCTCGAACAATGCCTGCGTTCGCTGGCGGCGTCGGGAACGCGGCTGCGCTATGAGGTGATCGTCTCGGACAATGGCTCAACCGATGGCTCACGTGAGTGGCTGGCAATGGTTGCGCAGGCGAACCCGCAGGTGCAGTGCGTCTTCAATGACGACAATCCCGGTTTCGGCGTCGGCAACAACCGCGCGCTGCCATTTGTTCGCGGGCGCTATGTGCTCTTCCTCAACGCCGACACAATCATCCAGGAGCCGCTGGATGCGCTGGTGGGCGCGGCGGACGCCATTGGCCCAGCATGCGGCGCTGTTGGCGGCCTTGTGCTCAACCCTGATAAGACTATCCAGCTTTCCTGTCGCGAACGCTTCACGCTGCCCGTGCTGATCGCCAGCTATACGCTGGCGTTCGCCGGAGTGCGGGCAGGCGTGATCCGCCGCCAGCAGCTTGCCGATTGGGATCACACCACCATGCGCGACGTAGGCACACTATCGGGCTGCTATCTGCTGGTTCCCACACATGTGCTCCATGAGGTAGGCGGCTTCGATCCGCAGATTTTCCTTTATTTTGAGGATACCGATCTCTGTTATCGCATTCGCCGGGCAGGGTATCGCATCACTTATGCGCCGGTCTCGGCGATCATTCACCTGGAGGGTGGGGCCAGCCGCGACAAAGGGGTGACGGTGCGCGGCCTGGGCAGCAGTATCCAGAGCGCGCGCTACTTCACGCGCACGTATCTTGGCGCAGGCCAGGAGCGCATCCTGACGGTGACTGTCTGGCTGGCGTGGATGCTGATGTGGCTGGTGTTTGGGCTGATGGGGTTGATCTGGCCACAGGCGGGGCCGCGCGCCAAGGCTCGCCAGCGAGCCAAGCTGCTCTCAGGCGCGCTGGCAATGATGCGCAGGCCACTTCCGCCGCCCGCCACCGAGGCGACGTTGGCGCTAGGTCGCGCATGACGTGGAAGTGCTATGGTTCCCACACGTAGGAGCGAATGCGAGAGGCCTCGCGGAAGCCGAGTTGGCGATAGACTGGCTCGCCAAGCGGTGAAGATTCCAGTACGGCAAACTGGCAACCATCGTTTTGAGCAGCTACAAGCGCGGCCAGCGAGACCGCCGCGCCAATACCGCGCCGCCGCGCCTGGGGAATCGTTGTGACGCCATAGAGGCCGACGGCGCCCGCATGGACAAAGGTAAACGCCGTCGCCACTGGCGCGCCATCGAGCCGGGCCAGATAACGTCGGTAGCGGCGAGCCGCGCGCTCCTCCGGCAGGCCCAAGAGCGCCTCGCGCGCCAGTTTCTCCGCCGAGATGTTGTCGGCGTCTTCGCCATACGCCACATTCATCGCGCCCAGCCATTCAGCCAGCGTTTCGTGCTCGTTGACCTCTTCGATTGATAATCCCTCTGTGAGGTCAAGCGTATGGTTGGCGGGTAGGTTGGCTAACGACATCGCCATCCCTGGCCCTTCACCACGGTATGTCAGCCCACAGGAGGCAAGCGCCTCGCCCAACGTGGCGGGTGAGGTGGAAGGCCAGACCCACCACACAAATGGGCGCTGACGTTCGCGGTAGCGCGCCAGCAAGCTCTCGATGGCGGCATTGAGTTCATCTTCTGGCATGGCGGGCCAACGTGTCCGCACGACAGCGTTCAGAAAAGAACTGGCTGCGTCGGTCAGCGTCCAGAAAAGATCGGGCGAATCATGAACCTGCCCTTTTGTCGCCGTAGCGCAATAGGCCAGCAGCGCCGCCATATTCTCTTCAATGGCCAGCGCGATCTCCGTAGGCAAGCGATCTCCCTCAGCCATAGCGATCCCCTCTTGCCCAGGATAGCACAATTGAAAGACGCATGGTTGGAAGATCTTGAACGTGGCGGCTGACCGACAGGCGACGAACGCAGGATGGCGACGGCCTTATTCGAGTAGCGCCGCGCTCCAGGGCGGCGTGTGTCCGCTGCTCAAAGATCGTCCGGCATATGTGTTCCATCCACGTCTGGCGATTCAACAAATGGCCTTA
>JAJPIU010000246.1 GCA_021324535.1 Pseudomonadota bacterium | reverse complement strand
GGTGGATCGATCAGGATCGAGCGATAAGAGAGGACGGCGCGTATGTTGGCGAAAGCATGTAGCTGCGCGGTGGTGGGGTTGGATGGCGCGCTCGTCGAGGTAGAGGTGGACATTAGCCACGGCCTGCCCGCGTTCAATATCGTTGGTCTGCCCGACGCCGCCGTCAACGAGGCCAAAGAGCGGGTGCGCGCCGCCATCAAAAACAGCGGCGCCATCTTCCCCCTGAAGCGTATCATCGTCAACCTGGCCCCCGCTGACCTGCGCAAAGAAGGCCCAGCCTACGATCTCCCCATCGCCATCGCGATCCTGCTGGCCTCAGAGCAGATCGCGCCGCCTAGCGCGACGGGAGCCGTCGCCTCCGCTGAGGGCGCGATCTTCCTGGGCGAGCTGAGCCTGGATGGCGGACTGCGCCACACCCACGGCGTGTTGCCGATGGTGACGATGGCCGCTGAGCGCCGCATCACCACTGTCTTTGTCCCCGCCGCCGACGCGCCCGAAGCGGCTCTGGTGGAGGGCGTCGCCATCTATCCCGTCGAGACGCTTGCCCAATTGATCGCCCATCTGCACGGCGAACATCCGATCACGCCCTACACGCCCGACGAATCGCTACTGATGGCCGCCGATGAGATCATCTACCCATTCGACCTCTCGGACGTACGCGGACAGGAACATGTCAAACGCGCGCTTGAGGTGGTGGCGTCGGGCGCACACAATCTTCTGATGAGCGGGCCACCGGGATCGGGCAAGACGCTGATCGCCCGCACGCTGCCCTCCATCCTGCCGCCGCTCACGCTCAGCGAGGCGCTGGACGTGACAAAAATCTACAGCGTCAGTGGGCTGGTCTCCTCGGCTCAGCCGCTTGTGCGCCAGCGGCCCTTCCGCGCGCCGCACCACACCACAAGCCATGCCGGATTGGTTGGTGGCGGGCGCTTCCCACGTCCGGGCGAGATCAGCCTTGCGCATCGTGGTGTGCTCTTCCTGGACGAACTGCCAGAGTTTGGGCAGAACACCCTCGAAGTGTTGCGCCAGCCGCTCGAAGACCATGTGGTGACGATCTCGCGTGCCCAGGGGTCAGTCACCTTCCCCGCGAACTTTATCCTCGTAGGGGCTATGAATCCATGCCCTTGTGGCTATTCGGGTGATCCCACGCGCGAGTGTACCTGCTCGCCGTCAGCCGTCACACGCTACCAGAAGCGCATCAGCGGGCCATTGCTCGACCGCATTGATATTCATGTCACCGTGCCACGGGTGGAGTATGAGAAGCTGGCGGATCGCCGCCTGGGCGAGACCTCGGCTGATGTGCGGAAGCGGGTGCTGGCGGCGCGCGAGCGGCAGGCAAGGCGTTTCGCAGGGCATCCGCGTATCATCTGCAATGCCGAGATGGGGCCAGCCGAGGTGAGGCGCTACTGTGACCTGGAAGCCAGCGCGCAGCCCCTTATGCGTGCGGCGATGCAGCGGCTCCAGCTTTCGGCGCGGGCGTTCCACCGTGTGCTGAAGGTGGCCCGCACGATTGCCGACCTGGCCGACGCGGAGATCATTGGCGCGCCCCACCTGGCCGAGGCGCTGCAATATCGCCCGCGCGTGGACGTGAGTTAAATGAGATGGTAGCCAGCGCCCCAGGAGAACCAACGCTACGGCACGCAGTACGACGCACCGACTGCCGTTACCTTGCTCACACCAGGCGTCGCGCTCAATTGGCTGCGCCAGAGGGTGGAAGCGCCTGGGGTAGTGGAGAGGGTCAGCGTATGGGTCGCGGCGAAGTTGGCCTCTTGCCCGACGGGCGGTGGTGGAAAGTCATTCTCATGGCAAGGGTTCGCTAGCCGCATGCCCAGGTTGGTCATTGCTACCAGCGCTGTGTCGTAGCTGGCCGAGGATGTGAAGGCGACCTGGACAAAGGAACAACATTGTCCGATGGTCGGTAGCACTGGGGTAGACGGTGTAACTGCTGTGGTGTCAGGAATGCCTGGTGAGCAGACGTAGATCATTGTTCCATTCGGCTGACGGTCAAGGCGGGGAATCGGCGAGTTGACATAGCGTCCCAGCGCGTCATCTTCATTGATGATCTTCTGAAGTGCGCTGACCGTTGCGCTCCGTTGGAGCTGCGCCAGCCAGTCAGGATTTAAGGGGGGTATGCGCGCCAACGGTGTATATAGCACCACCAAGCTGTGCCACTGCTAAAAGATGGCTTGCTGGCCTGCCGGTACCCAGCGAGGAATCAGGTTCCCGTTACTCCCGGTTCTTGGACAAACCAAGGACAGCGCGAGTCCAATGTCAGTGATGGCGCGTAACGCCTGCGTGTAGGATACAGTGGGCAGAAAGGTCACATCACAGGAGATCACAAAAGGAGGGCCACCATGTTCGCTGTTTGCCTGATCATCACATGCCCCAGTGACGGTATGGCGCGTTGCACCCGCCTGCCCGCAAGCGGCGAATGCCAGCAAGAACGCCAGAACGAGGAGAAACGACGCTCGCCCTAACAAGAAGGCACTGATTTTCTGCTGGGAAGGGAGTATCCACCATTTCTCACATTTGCCTACCATTGGGAACACCTCTCCTTCTCTTTCTCTATGTGCCCTCTATGGTGCTCTCTCCTCGTCTATGTCTATGTCTATGTCTATGTCTATGGCGGCGCCGTTTCTCCCAATGTATAATACGGCGCGCCACTTGCCTACTTTCTGTGTTTCTACGACGCGCCGACGACCAGCGTATTCCAGAATCAAATACCTTGGCGTCCGAGCCGCAATTGGTCGAGAAAATGATCATACTCTGCGTGTGGCCCGATCCAGAACCACAACCAATAGCCTTTACGGAGCGCAGCCATTGCGCGATGACCCTGACCAATACGCGCTGAGCTGAATAGTAGATGCCAACAATCTGCTTGAAATTCAAGCCTGGATGGTCAGGGTCAATCTTGAATTGCCTATAGTCTTCATCAGCCTCTTGCTGGATGCTTTCTGGCAATTGCGCATAGAGCTTCTTGAAAGACGAGGCGCGCTTAGAGGGAAGCTTCGGCGCTATCATGAGAGAAAACTATCCCCTTTGATTTCCTCAGACAGACCAGCGTCATCCTCGGCAAACGCTTCTGCGGCGAGCAGAGCGAGCGCCTGAGGTGTGAGCGGATCGTTAAGCAACGCTTCCCACTTCGCGTCGGCGTCTATCCGTTCAAGAAGCAGCGCAGCGAGCGCCGCCTGTTCTTCATCGGACTGTTGGGCGGCAAGGTCAAATGCCCGTTTGAGCGCATCTATCATAAGAAACCTCCCAGAGCGCCATGTGAGATATATCTGGCTCCCTTTCAGTTAGCTTCCCAACAAGTATAGCATAGTTTATTGATCGCCTGTTTTTACTACCTACGACGGGCCGACCAGCGTGTGGCGAATCAGCATCAGGTTGGTGAGCGGGCCAAGTCCCCCCGGCGTGGGCGTGAGATAGCCAGCTACCTCGCGCGCCGAGGCTTCGTCCACATCGCCCAGGATGCGTCCGGCTACGCTGGTCATGCCTGCGTCCAGCACGACGGCGCCCGGCTGCAGCATCGCTCCCGTGATGATGCGTGGGCGCCCCATGCTGGCGAAGATAATTTCCCCCTGGCGCGTGATCTCCGCCAGATTGCGCGTGCGCGAGTGGCAGAGCGTCACCGTCGCGTTCTCCCGTAGGAAGAGCAGCGCCGCCGGCTTCCCACCCACATTGCTCCGGCCAAGCACAATCGCATTTTTCCCTTGAAGCGTGATCCCCGCGTGACGCAAGAGTTCAAGCGCGGCGTCGGCTGTGCTGGGGACAAAGCCCGGAAAGCCCAACATCAGCCGCCCGGCGTTGCGTGGCCCCAGACCGTCCACATCTTTCTCCGGGCTGAGCGCCTCCATCACCACGCGCTGTCGGATATGCCGTGGCAGCGGCAAGAGCAATGTCACACCATCCACATCGGCGCGGGCGCTCAATGCGGCGATGGCTGCCCGCAAAGCCGTTTCGCTGGTATCAGCAGGGAACCGGCGCACGCTGCATGCGACGCCGATCCGCTCGCACGAACGCATGACCTGCGTCGCGTAGTACGACGCTGTGGGATTCTCCCCAGCTTGGGCAAGAACAAGCTGCGCCGGACGGCCACGCGCCTGCGCCACCTGTTTCGCCTGTTTCGCCAGCTCCGCCCGTAAGGCGCTGGCCAGTTCGTTGCCATCGAGGATCACTGCGCTCATCTTGATATTCCTCCTTTCCCTTCCTGTGTGGGGAAGGGAGCCAGGGGGGTAGATCTGCCTCCGTCTTCCCATCTCTGGGAGGGGGCAGGTTACAGTCTGCGGCGGCTCTTGCTCAGCGCCTTGCGCGAGAAGCTAAATTGCAGTCCTTCGTGTTCGGCGAACTCCTGGAACAGAGCATAGAACTGCGCGCGATCCACCGCAGAGATCACCGCTGTCGCGTCAGCCGCCTCGATGGGATACGGATACCCACCTCCGGCGATTACCTCGGCGCGCGTCACGTCCATGACGTGTTCCAGCAGTCCCTCGTCGAGCATCCACAGCGGAAACTCAAGGCGCGCGGGTGGACGATCCAGCGCGGTTTGTAGGTAGACAAACGCCACCTCGGTCGCCCGGTTTGCCTCATCATCGTCGCTCTGATTCGGCTCCGCCTGGCTCAATCGAGCAAGGTCATAGCGCGCAGAGCGAAACGCGGGTGTGCGGTCGCCCCAGCGCAGCCACCCATGCCAGAGCAACGCATCGCGCAGGCTACGCGACTCCGCCTTGCCAGGCAACGGCTGTTTGCCTGCCATTTGTCGCCCATCCCCCAACGCCGCAAGCATCGTCAGGATGTCGCGCGCATAGCTGGTATCAATATAGCCAATCAGCGGGATACGATGGCGCGCCGAAGCCGATAACAGGCTGCGGGCCGCCCGCGCATAGCGATTGCGATAGGCGGGCGGCGCTTTGAGCGCGAACGAGGGGATCAGGCTGCCATCATAGAAGGCGACCACGCGCTCCCGCTGGATACCTTTCGCCGCCAGCGCCGCCATCCGCGCAACGATCAGCTCAATCTCAAGCTCGTAGCGCCGCAGATGGGTGATGCGCTCCGAATAGCCATAGTCTTCCCCTGAACGCGCGTCCGCCTCGTCCGGCTCGGCGCTCACCAGCTCCTCCGGCGAGAGCAGCGTCACCGTCGCATCTTTGATGTAGGGCGCGGGCGGCTGGTGGGGGTTCTCGAAGAGAGCGACCTGAATGAGCGCCAGCGGCACGGAGGCGTCGCGCCAGGGCGGAAGCTGACTACCATCCACGGCAAAGGTGGTCACACCGCGCAGAAGTTCGGCCCAGGCGCGCGCCTCCTCGTGGTGAGCGAAGTCGTGCGCGAAGGGAAACACTGGCAGCGCATTGGCATGTTGGCTGCGCCAAGCGCCGTATTCGGCGGTGGGGCGGGCGCCGATCTGTGTTTCACCTGTGCTGGCAATGGCGTCAAGCGCGGCGTTGAGCGCGCCAGCGTCGGGGAAACGATCGCGCAGGGAGCCGAGTAGTTCACGATAGGCGCTCAATCCTGCGCCGTGCTGGCTTTGATATGCCCTGAGCTGATCGCGTTTGCGCGCCAGTTCTTCGAGCGCCTTCTGGGTGGCGAGCATGATGCGCCTCCTTCAAAGATCAGGCTGTCCATTCGATCAGGGCGACGCCTCAACGGTTGCGCCAACGCCCTGCGTAACACTATACTTCATGTGAAGAAGCATAGGATGTGAGGATGTTGTGATGAGCGTTCGTGAAGCTGATTTTCGTGCGGTGTTGGGCCGCTTCGCCACGGGTGTCGCCGTTGTGACAACCATGCGCGATGGTCATCCTTTGGGCATCACCGTCAACGCCCTCTCGTCGCTCTCGCTCAATCCTCCGCTCGTGTTGGTCTGTATTGATTGCAACTCCTATATTCACGACTCCATCCGGCAGGCAGGCTATTTCGCAGCGAATCTGCTGACCGAGGATCAGCGCGACCTGGCAACAGGCTTTGCCGTGCGCAGTGAAAGGCGCGATAAAGAGTTCTACGGCGTGCGCTACCATCCTGGGGTGACAGGCGCGCCAATCTTCGATGAATCGCTTGGATATGTCGAGTGTCGACTGGTAGATGTTTTCCCCGGAGGCGACCACAGCATCTTCGTTGGCGAGGTAGTGGCGCTCAATGGATCGGAGCAGAATCCGCTGCTGTATTATCGCGCCAGGTATGGTGTGTATGCCCCCTTCGAAACACCCGATCATCTGAGGCTTGCCGATTCACATTCCCCCATAAGCGACACAAACGGCGCAAACGGCCTGAGTAAGCCACAGGCGGCCAATGGCGCGAACGAAGCGAACAGCATACACGGCGCAGGCAAAACCGGAACGCTTGCCGATGGGCGCGCAAGCTAATGGCAAGTATGCACGCGCCCTCCACCCGCGCGCCACTCCCCTTGATCGTCGCGCTGCCTCCACTGCCCCCGGACGAACGGCGCGCCGAACGTGAGCGCGACCTTGCCATACTGCATGCGGAGATGCGCGCCTGCGAACAGTGTGTTCTCGCCGGCTACCTGGCACAGGCGTCGGGGGTGGCGGGCTATCGCGGGCGCATTGGCAATCGGGTGATGCTGATCGGCCAGGCGCCGGGACATCTCTCGGTCGAGCGCGGTGAGCCATTCAGTGGCCCAGGCGGCAAGACGCTGGATCGCTGGCTGACAATGGCCGGTTACGAACCGGGCGCGCTGCGCAGCGAGGCCTACCTTTCGGCAATGACCAAGTGTGATCCTGGACGTAACCCACGCGGCGATGGCGATCGCAAACCCTCGGCGCCGGAGCTTGCGCTGTGCAGCCCCTTCTTGCTACGCGAACTCGAACTGGTACGCCCTGCGGCAATCTTGCTGGTCGGCGGCATGGCAATCACGGCGTTCCTGGGCACGCAGAAACTCGACGATGTGGTTGGTCGCGCCTATCTCTCCACACCAGAGGGGCCGGTGGAGATCGCTCCTTCCGATGAGGAGGCTGAATCGTCAATTGCCTCGCATACCACCAATGCCGATGTAGCCTATGCGCGTCTGTTGCCGTTGCCCCATCCCTCCGGCGTGAGCCGCTGGATGAACGATCCGGCGCACCAGGCGCTTGTGGCGCAGGCAATGGGGTGGCTGGGGCGCTGGCGGCGAGACGATTTTCAGTAGGGCGTGAGCAGGCAATCCTCAACCCCCACGCAGCCCATGTAAGAAGGCGCCGCCCGCCGCCACGCGCTCCTCCGGCGGCGCGGCGTCCACAGCGTTGAGCAGCGCGCTGGCGACCACCGCGCCATCGGCGAACTGCGCAATCTCCGCGACGTGTTCCGCCCGCGAGACGCCAAAACCCACCGCAAGCGGCAGCGCCGTCTGCGCACGCACACGCGCGATGAACGCTGGCAACTCATCGGGCAAGCGGTCACGCGCTCCCGTCACTCCGCTGAGCGAGACGCAATAGAGAAAGCCGCCACCTGTCCTCTCAGCCATCTGCGCGGCTTGGGCGATGCGCGCGTCTGTGCTGGTGGGCGTCACCAGGAAAATCAGCTCGATGCCCTGGTCTGCCGCTACGCTGCGTAGCGTCTCAGCCTCTTCGGGCGGCAGATCGGGGATGATCAATCCAGCGATGCCTGCCTGCGCTGCATCTAAGCAGAAACGCTCCAACCCATAGCGAAGGATAGGATTGTAATAGCCCATGAGAACGAGCGGCGTGGAGATGCGTGTAGAAACACGGCTCGCCAACGCCAACGCCTTACGCAACGTCATCCCGTTGGCCAGCGCGTGTTCGCTGGCATGCTGGATGGTTGCGCCATCGGCCAGCGGATCGGAGAACGGAACGCCAATCTCGATGATGTCGGCGCCCGCCTCGCCAAGCGCAATCGCCAGCGCCTCACTCGTCGCCTCGTCGGGATAGCCAGCCATCACGTAGGGGATCAGCGCGATGCGCCGCGCAGCTTTGGTGCGCGCGAAGGCCGCCGCGATGGGCGGCTGCTCAGTCTGTGGAAAAGTTCTCGTCACGGAATGCGCTCCTTCGCTCAGAGGTTTACTTCAACATCACGCCAAGCGCGTCGGCGACGGTGTTGATGTCCTTGTCGCCACGCCCTGAGAGGCAGATCACGACGATCTGATCGATCTGCAACGCGCCCTGTTCGCCAAGCGCCAGCAGATGCGCCACTGCGTGCGCCGACTCCAGCGCGGGGATGATGCCTTCCTCCTGGCTCAATACCTGGAAGGCGCTCAACGCCGCATCGTCATTCGCCGTCACATAGGTTGCTCTTCCAGTCGCCTTCAGATAGCTGTGTTCCGGCCCTACACCTGGATAATCCAACCCAGCGGAGATGCTGCGCGTCTCGATCACCTGGCCGTCGTCGTCTTGCAGCAGATAACTCAGCGCGCCATGCAAGACGCCCGGACTGCCACCGGTCAGCGTTGCGGCGTGCCTGCCAGTCTCGATACCAGCGCCACCCGCCTCTACGCCGATCAGTCGCACAGCGGGATCATTGGCGAAGGGATGAAACATGCCGATGGCGTTGCTGCCGCCGCCAACACAGGCGATCACCATATCGGGCAATCGTTCCTCTGCGTCAAACGTTTGCGCCCTCGCTTCACGTCCAATCACCGACTGGAAGTCGCGCACGATCTGCGGGTAGGGATGCGGCCCGACTGCGGAGCCGATCAGGTAGTGCGTGGTCGAGACGTTCGTCACCCAATCACGCATGGCCTCGTTGATGGCGTCTTTGAGCGTGCGGCTGCCGCTAGCGACGGGCCGCACCTCGGCGCCAAGCAGCTTCATCCGAAAGACGTTGAGCGACTGGCGGCGGATGTCTTCTTCGCCCATGTAGACGACGCATTCCAGCCCTAGCTTGGCGCAGATGGTGGCTGTGGCGACGCCATGCTGCCCGGCCCCCGTCTCAGCAATGATGCGCTGCTTGCCCATGCGCTGCGCCAACAAGCCCTGTCCCACGGCGTTGTTGATTTTATGCGCGCCAGTGTGGGCGAGGTCTTCGCGTTTGAGGTAGACGCGCGCGCCCACCCGCTGCGAGAGCCGCTCGGCGTAGTAGAGCGGCGTCGGGCGTCCGGTGTATGTTCGCTCAAGCGCGGTAAGCTCCTCTTCAAACGTAGGGTCTTCGCGGGCGGCAGTGTAGGCCAGCGCCAACTCGTTGAGTGCGGCCATCAGGCTTTCGGGGGCGAAGCGTCCGCCGAATTCGCCGTAGCGCCCGTTGGCGTCGGGGTAGACACCGTGCCGGTAGGCAGGTATATGGATCGTCATGCTTGACCTTTCGCCATTGCGATAAACGCGCATATCTTCGCGTTGTCCTTTGCCTGGTTTGTCTCCACGCCGCTGCTCACGTCAACGCCACGGGGATACACGCTGGTCAGCGCCGTAGCGACGTTCTCAGGCGTCAACCCACCCGCCAGGATGATCGGCCAGCCCGTCCGCTGGATCGCCTTGCGCGCCAGCGCCCAATCGCCCCGTTTGCCGCCGCCACCGTAGCCGCCCGCCAACATCGGCGCATCCACCAGCAGCGTCGCGCCAGCCAGCGCATAGGTGTCGAGTGTGGCGATGTCGGCAGCATCGCGTAAACGCAGGGATTTGATGATTGGTAGGCCAGTGAGGGCCGCCACCATGGCGCAGTCGTCAGGCGTCTCATCGCCACTCAACTGGATAGCGTCCAACCCCACCTGCTGCGCCGTTCGAGCGATGGTCTCGCCGGCCTCGTTGACGAAGAGTCCCACGGCCAGCGGGCGCCGCATGTCTGGAGGTAGGCTATGCAGCGCCGCGACGATCTCTTGCGCCTGCGCGACGGAGACGCAACGATGGGCAGGCGCCAGCGCCCAGAAGTTTAGCCCGATGGCGTCGCCGCCTGCCTGGGCGACGGCCAATGCCTGTTCAGGCGTCACCAATCCACAGATTTTCACAAAGGGGCCGTTGGCGCTGGCAAAGATATGAGCAGAGGCGCCTCCTGGCGCAGTGGCCAACAAACGTGTGAAGGCGACGGGATCGCCAGAGCGCATCAGCGCCTCGCCCACCAGAATGGCGTCGGCTCCCCAGGCGCGCGCGTGCGCCGCGTCGGAAACACTTGCCACGCCGCTTTCTGCCACAAACACGCGATCCGTTGGGACGAGCGCGCGCAACCGACGCGGCAGCGAGGTATCTACTGCGAATGTGCGCAGATCACGGCTGTTGACGCCGATCACGCTGGCTCCCAGGGCGACCGCACGCCGTGTCTCATCGGCGTTGTGCGCCTCCACCAGCGCCTCCAAGCCCAAGCTCTGTGTGAGCGCCAGCAGGTCGGCCAGTAGATGATCATCCAGCAGCGCACAGATCAACAACACGGCATCGGCGCCTGCCACGCGCGCCTCGTATATCTGATAGGGATCGAGAATGAAGTCTTTGCGCAAGACGGGAACGTTGACCGCTGCCCGCACAGCGCGCAGATGATCGAGCGCTCCCAGGAAGAAGCGCGGTTCCGTAAGGACGCTGATCGCCGCCGCGCCGCCTGCCGCATACGCGCGCGCCTGCGCCACCGGATCGAACGTCTCGGCCAGCACACCCTTCGAGGGTGAGGCGCATTTGATCTCGGCGATCAGTCGCGCTGCGCCGCCCGCCTGCCGCAACGCCGCCGCGAAATCGCGTGGGGGGGGCGCATTGCTGAGTTTGGCGTGTAGTTCGACCAGCGGGGTCTGCGCCTGACGCACGGCAAGCTCTTCGCGGGCGGCGACGACGATGCGCTCAAGGAATGTCGCAGCAAATGTCTCAGTTGTCGCAGTTACTTCTTTTTCAGTCATGGCGCGCCAGCTTTGCAAGCGTCTGTGTATAGTTTTCCGGCCACTCCCATTCAGCGTAGGCGTCGGGGATAGGCGTCTTTGCGATCTCATCGGCGGAGGCGCCACGCTGCGCAAGCGTCTCAGCCAACGCACGCATCTCTTCCCAATACTCGCGCAGCGCCCACACATCGGCAAGCGTTCCTATCTGCCCGTGGCCGGGTATCACGGTCGCAATGTCCATTCGCTCGATCTTAGATAAGGTATCAATCCAGCCATCCGGGCGATCCGCCCAGAGCGACGGGTGCGCTTTGTTGAACAGCAAATCGCCCAGGAAAGCAACCTTTACATCAGGGATCAACATGAAACCGTCGCTATCGGTGTGGCCAGCGCCAAATGTCAGCAGTTCCACAGTCCGGTGTAGCCCGTGAACGACCAGCCGATCATCGAATGTTATTGAGGGAAGGCGCAGTTCGAGTTCAGGCAGGGAGGCTGCGAGCGCCCGTGTATCAGCGAGATCGATCTCAAGGCTGCGGCGTGTACGCTCGTCCTGCGCCTGCGCCAGTTGCGCCGCGATCTCATCCGGGTATTCCGGGTGCGCCCTCATCTCCTCCATGATTTTCATGCCGCGTGTGGCGATCAGGTCGCGTGTGCCCTGGGTGCTGATGATCACCGCATCGGGAAACACCTGATTGCCGTTGATATGATCGGCGTTGTAGTGGCTGTTGACGACGTATCTCACCGGCTTGTCGATCAGCCGCTCGGCAGCGCGAAGTAGTTCGCGCGCAGGCGAGAGAGACATGAAGGTATCAAAGACCAGCGTGGCGTCGCCAAGATCGACAATACCCGCGTTTCCCAGGGTACCAGTCCCCGGCGTGCTGATCGCGGCATACACACCATCGGCCACTGCATACAGTATGAAGTATGGGGAGGGGTAGGCTTCGTATTGCTCGTCGGTCAACTCAATCACATGCGACATGGTTGCTCCTGTTTCCTAAATACCGCCCGAACTCATACCCACATTATGCGACACCGCCGCTTGCGAGCGCCTGTGTCGTGGTGACGAGCGCATCCAGCGTGACCAATGCGCGCCCGCTGTGCAAAGTCGCCTGCGCCTGGCGCACGCCGTCGGCTAGTGTATCGGCGCGATTCGTTACGAAGAGCGCAGCGCCCGCGTTGAGCGCCACCATCTCGGCTATCGGGCCGCTTTCCCTCCCACCCAGCACATTGCGCATTGTCTGCGCGTTCGCCTGGGCGTCGCCGCCGCGCACTGCGTCGCGTGGCCGCTCAGGCAGCCTGACGCTTTCCGGTGTGATGGTGTATTCCTGA
The DNA here is from genome assembly GCA_021324535.1 of Pseudomonadota bacterium. Lineage (GTDB taxonomy): Bacteria > Chloroflexota > Ktedonobacteria > Ktedonobacterales > JADMIN01 > JAJPIU01. The sequence continues at coordinate 27,462 of JAJPIU010000246.1, read as the reverse complement.
AGCGTTCCCTTTGCGCCGTTGACCTCGCAGACGCGCGTCGGCCCGCTGAGCGAGAGTTCATCTACGCCATCCATCCCATGAACCACCAGCGCACGCATGCAGCCCAACCGCAGCAGCGCCTCCGCCATCAACGGGAGCAGTTTCGCATCCGCCACACCAAGCACCTGATAGCGTGCGCCTGCGGGATTGGTCAGCGGGCCGAGGATGTTGAAGACAGTGCGAATACCAATCTCGCGGCGGGTGGGGCCGACATAGCGCATCGCAGGGTGGTAGGTGGGGGCAAACATAAAACCGAACTTCACCTGCTCGATGCTCTCAGCCACTTGCTCCGGCCCTAGCTCAAGCTTCACGCCAAGCGCCTCGAGCACATCAGCACTGCCACATTTGCTGCTGGCGGCGCGGTTGCCATGCTTGGCCACCGGCTGACCCTCGCTCGCCACCACCAGCCCTGCCGCCGTCGAAACATTGAATGTGCCTGCGCCGTCGCCGCCCGTGCCACAGGTATCCACCGCGTGCAAGCCCTCTGCCAGGGGCACATGCACCGCCTGTGCGCGCATCGCCCGCGCCATGCCGGTTACTTCGTCCACCGTCTCGCCCTTCAGGCGCAACGCAGTGAGAAACGCGCCAAGCTGCGAGGGCGTGGCCACGCCGGTCATGATTTCTTCCATCGCGGCGGAGGCCTCGGTCTCACTGAGTGAGCCACCCGCCACCAGTTGCACGATAGCCTCACGTATCATAGCTGTCCTCCTAGAAAGTTGCGAAGGATGTCTTTGCCCACCGATGTCATGATAGATTCAGGGTGAAACTGTACGCCCACGAGAGGGTATTCCCGATGACGCAGCCCCATGATCAGCCCATCGTCGGTCTCGGCGGTGATCTCTAATATGGGTGGCAGGCTGGCGCGTTCGACGATCAAGCTGTGGTAGCGCGTCGCCTCGAATGGATGGGGCGTCCCCTGGAAGACGCCATCGCCTCTGTGGTGAATACGCGATGTTTTGCCGTGAACCGGCTGTGGCGCACGGATGACACGCCCGCCGAACACCTCGCCCAGACATTGATGGCCCAGGCAGACGCCAAGTATGGGGATGTGTGGCCCCAATGAGGCGATCATCGCGTTGGAGACGCCCGCCTCATGCGGTGTGCAGGGGCCGGGTGAGATCACGATCTGCGACGGAGTGAGCGCCTCTGCTTCGGCGGTAGAGATCGCGTCGTTACGGCGCACCACCACATCGGCTCCGAGTTCGGCGAAATATTGGGCAAGGTTGTAGGTAAAGCTGTCATAGTTATCGATCAGCAGCAGCATTGCGCGCCCCTCCTTTTTTGCTTGCTTTTCCCCTCGTCCGTCGTTGTGTATGCGCTTGCGATACACTACGCGCTTCGGCAATCACCAGCGCCCGTAGCGTCGCGCCAAGCTTGTTTTCCGTCTCGTCATATTCGGCGGCGGGTTGCGAGTCGGCCACGATACCGCCACCCGCCTGCGCATAGGCCACGCCACCACGCATGACGAGCGTTCGGATGGCGATGCACGTATCGAGCGCGCCATCGTAGCCGATGTAGCCCACCGCGCCCGCGTAGACGCCGCGCCGCTGTCCCTCGATCTCGGCGATGATCTGCATCGCTCGCACCTTTGGCGCGCCGGAGACCGTGCCCGCAGGAAAGCCAGCCCGCAGCGCATCGTAGGGCGTCAGGTCGGCGCGTAGCCTACCCGTCACATGCGAGACCAGGTGCATCACATGCGAGTAGCGTTCGATGTCGAGCAACTGTGTCACGCGCACGCTGCCCGGCTCACACACGTGCCCAACATCGTTGCGCCCCAGGTCTACCAGCATGACATGCTCGGCGCGCTCCTTCTCATCGTGGCGCAGATCGTCTTCGAGCGCGGCGTCTATCGTCGGATCGGGATCGCGCCTGCGTGTGCCTGCGATGGGATGAATCGCCATCTCGCCGTCCTCCACGCGCACAAGCAACTCTGGCGAGGCGCCCGCGATTGCGATCTCATCCAGCGCGAGATAGAACATATATGGCGAGGGATTGATGGATCGTAGCGCGCGATAGACCTCGAACGGCGGCGCGTGAAGCGGGCGCGCAACGCGCCGCGACGGCACGACCTGGAAGCAATCCCCCGCATAGATGTACTCCTTGATGCGCCCAATCGCCGCCTCATACGCCGCCCTCGGCGCCATCCGCGACGGAGCAATGGTATGGCAACTGGCGCGCTTTTGTGGAAGTTTGCGTGCAACTGGCGTTGGGCCATGCAGGCGACGCTCCATCGCATCCAATCGGGCTTCGGCCTCGGTGTAAGCCAGGTGTTCGTCGCCCTCGGTGGCTTGCAGGTCAGCGTGAGTGAGCAGCCGCGCCGTCTGCCGCGCGTGGTCGAAGATCAGCAGGGTGTCGCTGAAGCAGAAGATCGCTTCGGGCAAACCAAGCGGATCATCGGCGGGGATGAGAACGGTCGGCTCAAAACGCGCCGCTGCCTCATACGCCAGATAGCCGACCGAGCCGCCGTGAAAGCGTGGCAGGCCAGGCATTGGGGCCACCGGCCGCCGCTCCAACTCAGCGCGCACAGCGTCGAGCGCATCTGCGCAGGGGACACGCTCAACCCGCCCCGCGCGAGCGCCAGCCAACCAGCGCCGCTCCGCCATGCCATCGCGCACACGCAACACCATGTAGGGGTCTGCGCCGATGAAGGAGTAGCGAGCCAGCCGCTCGCCGCCTTCCACACTTTCGAGCAGGTATCCATAGCGCCCCCGCGCCAGCTTGAGGAACGCGGAAACCGGCGTTTCCAGGTCGGCGGCGATCTCGCGCCACACCGGAACAAGCGTCGGCCTGGATGTCGCCTGGCGATTGTATGCAGGCGAGGTAATCTCGCTTGCCAGTCTCGCTCGTTGTTGTTGTGTGTGCTTGCGCTTGATGGGCGGCGCTGCCATGTCACATGCTCCGTTTCTGTCGCTGGCTTCCACTCCCGGCCTCTCCCCTGCTATGGCGGGAGAGGCCGGGAGTGATACATAGGCGATAGCTAGCTCCCCACCCCATTCGGGGGGGGACAGCGGGAGAGGTCAGATCAGCCCGACGCGCTCTTTCGCCAGCCGCAGTGTCTGTTCTGCAAGGGGGCGCACACGCGCTGCTCCCTCGGCAAGCAACGCATCGAGCTGGGCAGGATCGCTGGCAAGTTCGGCGTAGCGCCGCTGGATTGGCTCCAACGCGGCGATCACACGGTCGGCCAGCGCCGCCTTGAACTCTTTGTAGCCCTTGCCCGCGAACTCCGTCTCGACCTGCTCGCGGCTCTCGTCGCCCAACATCTGGTAGATCGTCAGCAGGTTATAGATGCCAGGCCGACTCTCATCGAAGACGATGGTACGCTGTGAGTCGGTGGTGGCACGCGCGATCTTCTTGCGGATCACTTCGGGCGGATCAAGCAGCGAGAGATACGACGGCTCAGCGCCACTCTTGCTCATCTTCTTGTCAGGCTCATCCAGCGCCATGATGCGCGCGCCCACCTCGCGAATCAGCGCGCGCGGCTCGACAAACGTCTCTCCAAAGCGATGATTGAAGGTGTTGGCGATGTCGCGCGTCAGCTCCACGTGCTGGCGCTGGTCGTCGCCAACAGGCACGCCGTCCGCCTGGTAGAGCAGGATGTCAGCTGCCATCAGGACGGGATAATCGTACAGGCCCGTGCTGGCGGCCTCACGATCCTCGCCAGCCTTGACCTTGAACTGCGTCATGCGGTTCAGCCAGCCGGTGGGCGTCACGCAGTTGAGAATCCACGCAAGCTCGGCGTGGGCGCTGATGTGCGACTGCACAAACAACGCGCTCCGCTTGGGATCGATCCCACAGGCAAGGAGCAACGCCGCAAGATTCCTGGTATTCTGGCGCAGCTCTGCAGGGTCTTGGGGAATGGTGAGCGCATGCAGGTCAACTACGCAATAGATGTTGTCGTAGCGATCCTGCTCGGCTACCCAGTGGCGAATCGCCCCAAGATAATTTCCGATATGTGGGATGTTTGACGGCTGGATGCCGGAGAAGACACGCTCACGCTTCGCGGGCTGGCTTGCCTGCGCAGGGTGTGCTTGCTCAGTCGGCTTGATCGCCCGCTTCACGGTCGCTTTCTTCTCAGCTTTTTCCGGCGCTTTGGTTGGCGCGCTCATACAGTCACTCCTTTTCTTTCCCTCATCCCCCTTCCCCAGATAGAAAAGGGGTCAGGGGGGTAGGTAAGCAACAAAAAACGCCACTCATCCCCAACGGGACGAGAGGCGTACAAACCTTCGTGGTACCACCCGGATTCGAGCCATCGGCGCTTTTGCAGCGGCGAGACGTCGCTCACCAACATGCGCGCAGATGGACTCCTCAGCAGGCGCGGGCCAACACGTATGAAACAGTATGACCGACGCCGCACCCCTGTAACGGGAGGCTCCCCGGCGAAACCCTACGGATAGTGACGACACACGCCACGCTCCGGTCAGGTCGCTGCTCACAGGCCCATTCGGCGAGGACGACGGCGCCGGATTCTCATCATCCCGGCTCGCTGTGGCCGCCACGCGCTCGCGTACTTCTCCTGATCGCTGCTGTAGCTATTTGACTACGCACAGTGTACCAGACCTACCCTACCGATGTCAAGGCGCGCCTTCCATCGTTTGTTGCGCCCTTAAATCTGTAGGATGGGCAGAGACTCATTGGAGGCTACCGTGCGGGCGTTGGCGCTATTAGCAAGGGATGCAGCGCGGCCTCGATCTGGGCGCGACGTGGCTCCAGGAAGGGTGGCAGAGAGAGCCGTTCGCCAAGATGCGCTTCATCCTCGTCTTCGAGGAAACCGGGGCCATCGGTGGCCAACTCGAAGAGTATGCCGTTTGGCTCACGGAAGTAGATAGACTTGAAATAGTAGCGTTCCACCAGGCCGGAGGTTCGCATTCCCGCCGACTCCAGCCGATCAAGCCAGGCGAGGTGCTGCTCCGGCGTTGGAACACGGAAGGCGACGTGATGCACACCGCCGCGTCCCAGCCGCTCATGCGGCAGATCGGGACGCGCATCTACGTGTACCTCTGCCCCAGGCCCACCAACGCCCGTCCCAAAGATCAGAATCTCGCGCTCCGGGCCTTCGGCGGACGGATAGCTCCCGCGCAGCGAGAAGCCCATCACCTCGGTCAGCGTCCGCGCGGTTCCCTCAGCCTCACGCACGGTGAGCGTCACGGCGCCAAGACCTCGGATACCGTTCGGCGCGGGCGTTGCGCTCTTCTCCCACGGCGTCCCACCTGGCAGTGGCGCATCACTGTCATCCACCAACGCGAGCCGCTGGCCCTCCGGGTCACGAAAAGCCAGCGTGGCACGCCCGTTCTCAGGGGCCAGCGGATCGTGCTCAACGCCCAGCGTGTCAAAGCGTTGCAGCCACCAGTTCAGCGCATCGCGTCCGGTCACGCGCAGGGCAATACGCGAGATGCTGCCCACGCCGGGGTGCGTCGGCGCGGCGTAGGGAATATCGAAAAACGTTACCTCCGTCCCAGGATTTCCGCGCTCATCCCCATAAAAGAGGTGATAAGACGATGTATCGTCCTGGTTGACGGTCTTTTTCACCAGACGCAGCCCCAGCGCCTGCGTATAGAAGTCCACGTTTTTGGCGGCCTGCGCCGTCAGGGCCGAGACATGATGCAGCCCGGTCAGAGTCAATTGCTCCATCTGGAGTCTCCTTTGCCAATCTAGTGTGTCTGGTATCTATTACCTATGTGTCTGTTGGAGCTTGCGCAATAGCCGTAGGAGTTGTCGCTGCTCCGAAGGCGAAAGGGATGCGAACTGGCGCGCCTGGAACTCTTCCTGCATGGGTACAACCTCGTCGTGGAGCTTCCGTCCGGCCTCCGTCAGCCGTATTCGTTTGAGGCGCCCCTCACGGCAGCGGCAGAGCAATCCACGCTGCTCTAGCTTGTCGAGAAGCTGCGTAATATTCCCCTGCGTGACGAGCAAGCGATCCGCCAACTCAAGTTGGGTCATCTCCTCGTGTCGGCCAACCGTCGCGATAACATCAAATTGCGCCGGGCTGAGTTCCCACGCGCGAAGATGTGCGCTTGCAAGGCGCAACTGGCAACTATAAAAGCGAGCGATTCGCCCCCAGAGAACGGCGCCGACGCGGCGCTCGCGAAGCGTCGCCTGCGAATCGCTTATAGCACTTGTATCGCTTGCCATATCTGTTGCGTTATCTGTTGCGTTATCTGTTGCGTTATCTGTTGCGTTTGTCTGCGCCGATTTCATCGCGCTCTTCCGCCTCCTAGTGGGAAAGCCTCTATCGAGCGGCCCGTTCATAGTTTAGCACTAAAGTGTTGAAAAGTCAAGATGCGCAGATGAGTGACGCCGCTGTTGACATAGGGTTGTCACTCTCCCAGCTTATAGTTTGTTCAGACTGGCTAGCCAGTCCGGTTCTGTAATCCCGACCCAAAAGGAGCTTTCTATGACCACTCAACCTGCTACCGTTTCCAGCGCCCGCGCCTTCACCGAAGCCTGGACACGTCTCGTTATGGACACGACCTCCCGCTACCTCACCGATGATGTGGTGTTTGATGGCCCGCTGGGGCATGTCGAAGGGAAAAGCGAGTACCTGGACAGCTTGAAGCGCCTGGTTGGCGCGATGGGAATTACTGGCGTAGAGATTCTCGCCGCGTTTGGCGACGACGCCCAGGTGTTGATTATGTACACCCTCAAGACAACAGCCTATGGCGATCTCACTTGCGCCAAGCTCTTGAGCTTTCACGATGGAAAAATCGCCCGCGACACGCTCACGTTCGACAGCTACAAGGTGCGGCAGGGCTAGCGACAGACCTACCCCCGACCCCTTCCCATAGATGGGAAGGAGAGCCATGGTATCCTTAGTTATAACGAGATATATCGAATCATATCGAATTGACCGTTTCCCCCTTGACAATGCGTTAGGGGGATGTTATTATTTATCCAGACAGTTAATTCTCGTGTCAGACAACAGAGGAGCGGAGCAGATGGCGCGAAAACCGGCGCAACCGGGCGTGGATCGGCGCCAGCAGATTCTCGATGCGGCGCTCGAGGTGTTCGCCGAGCAGGGGTTTGATGGCGCCACCAGCAAAGACATCGCCAAACGGGCGGATGTGACGCATGGGCTGATCTACTTCTACTTCGACAACAAAGAGGAACTCTTCCTCGCCGCGTTCGAGCAAGAAGCAAAAGCCATCTTCACGCAACTCGATTTCGCTGGCGCGCTCGAAAGCGATGCGCCGCCGGAGATTGAGCTACCGGCCATGCTCACGCGCTTTCTGCGGGCGCTTGCCTCTGCTCCAGCCCAGAGCATTCTGCGTGTGATGATGCACATGGCCGCGCATGGCGAACGTGACAAAGGGCCACTTCGCGAGTGTAAAGGCTTCATGGAAGGCCAGGTGCGCATCGTGGTCGCTCAGATGCGTGAGTATCTTGATCGTCAGGTAGCAAATGGGCGGCTGCGACCGGTAGATACCGGCCTGATGGCGAAGGCGCTGCTTGGGAGCGCAATGGTGCTTTTCCGTAGCGCACTCTATGGCCTTGGTCAAGAGCAAAACTGCGCCGACTCGATTGACGCCCTCGCCGCCACCCTTGCCGATACCTTTCTGCACGGGCTGCTGGTGTCATCCACTGCCGTCACGTCTGTTGGCGCCCACGTTGCGACGAGTACGCCCCACGAAGAAGCCACGATACCAACAATACCACCCGAAGAAATCCCACCGAGGCGAGGGACGAGCGCGCCGCAAAAAACAGCCAATGCTGTTCTTTCCGTTTCAGAAGGCTGATCCTGCGTTACGCGCTACAACGGCGTAACAAAGTGACGATGTGAACCCGCTTCTGATTTCGTTTTCTTTCAAGACCATCCCAATCCTCTAGAAAGGATCATCCTTCGTGGAAGCTGCACCGATTCATCTCGATGAAACGCCTGTCGCCGTAAGCGACGAGCGCCCACGTCTGCGCGGCTTTGCGCTCTGGAGCGTGCTCATCGCCCTGATGCTCACCCTCTTCCTCTCAGCGCTCGACCAGACCATTGTCGCCACGGCGCTGCCCACCATACTGGGAGACCTGCATGGGTTCAATCTCTATACGTGGGTCATCACCGGTTATCTGATTACCTCCACAACGATGGTGCCGATTGTCGGCAAACTCTCCGACCAGTTTGGTCGCAAGTGGTTTATCGTTGCAGGTGTGCTCATCTTCCTGGCTGGCTCGGCGCTCTCCGGCGCCTCGCAGACGATGGATCAGCTCATCGGCTTCCGCGCGTTGCAAGGCATCGGTGGCGGCATGCTGATGTCACTCGTCTTCACCTCGGTCGGCGATATTTTCACGCCAGCCGAACGCGCCCGCTGGCAGGGTCTCTTCACGGCTGTCTTTGCGCTGGCCAGCGTGATCGGCCCAAGCGCGGGCGGCTGGATCACCGACAACTCGACGTGGCGCTGGATTTTCTATCTTAACCTGCCGACCGGCGCGCTTGCGCTGTTCTTCCTGATCTTCTATCTGCCCGCCAATATCTCTGTGCGCAGCAAATATAAGGGGTGGGACGGCATCCGGCGGATTGACTTCATCGGCTCGATCACGGCGGCGGCGGCGACGGTACTGCTGTTGTTGGGACTGACCTGGGGCGGGCAAACGTATCCTTGGGGATCATGGCAGGTCGTGAGCGCGCTAGTGGCGTCGGGCGTCCTCTACGTCGCCTTCATCGTGAACGAGCGATTTGCCCGTGAGCCAATCCTCGCGCTCGATCTGTTCCGCAACCAGGTGTTCGCGGCGGGCGCCTTACTGGCCTTGCTGGTAGGCATGGCGCTCTTCGCGGTCGTGCTCTACCTTCCACTCTTCATCCAGGGCGTGCTAGGTCAGTCGGCGCAGAACTCCGGGACAGTGATCACCCCGCTAACGGTGACGATGGCCGCCGCTGCGGCGTTGGGCGGCTTCGCAGTCGCGCGCGTCGGACGCTACCAGTGGCTGGCCATCATCGGTGGGTTCATCCTGCTGCTTAGCTTCTTCATGCTCTCGCGGATGGACGCCTCGACCTCGCTGTGGACCGTTACGCTCGATATGGTCATCGTGGGACTGGCGCTGGGCTGCTTGCAGCCCGTGATGACGCTTGCCGTGCAAAACGCGCTGCCTCGTTCGCGCCTTGGCGTTGGCACGGGCGCTGTCACCTATCTGCGCTCGCTGGGATCAACGCTTGGCACGGCGATTGTCGGCTCGGTTGTCAACAATACCATCACCAGCGAACTAAGCAACCGCCTGGCGAAGATTCCCAACGTCAACAAGCTGCCCCCGGCTGTGGTCAGCGCGGCGACAAACCAACAGGTGTTGGTTAGCCCATCACTACGCAACCAATTGGTAAGGCAGGTGACGGCTGGCGCAACGAAGCAGGCGCAGGCGCAGGCAGTCGCACAGGCGCTCGCGAAGGTCAAAGCGCAAGCCAACACGCAGGTTCCTCCCGGCCCACAGCATGATCAGATCGTCGCGGGCATTGTCGCCAAGGCGAAGCCGCAGATCGTCCAGCAGGTCTCGCAGCAGGTACCCCCAATTGTCGCGCACGCGGTCAGCACGCTCTTCAGCCAGTTGTTTGAGGCGACGCGCCAGGCGCTTGCGGTGGGCATCCAGCATGCCTTTACGCTCTCGATGATTATCGGCGCACTCGCGATCATCGTCACCTTCTTCCTGAAGGATGTAGAGTTGGTTGGCTCGAAGCCGAGGATGACGCAGACGGAACCAGCTCCCTCCGACCAAACAACACCAACCGAACAGCCAGAGCCTGCGGGCGCGCTGGCGCTCAGCGCCGCTGAGTTCGACATCCTCCCTCAGGGCATCATACGCACGGCCAGTGGGCAGACACAAGGCGGACAACGCGCGCCCAATGAGCATGGTAGCGAACCTGTTGGCGGTGGAGGCGTCGCGCCTGCGCTCGGCTAGCTCTCGCCCTCAATCAACTTCTCCCCTTTCCCTTGACTTGGAAAGGGGGGATTTGTTTTTGGCGGCTAACCGTGTGGTGTTCTGGCGCCAGAGATGCGCAACATCCACGGGGCTGCTTTTGTCGCAGGGGACGACGACCAGCGGGCGCCAGGGCTGAGCACGGAAGCGGCTGATCACGACCTGCGCCCGCTTGGCGACGCAGACCAACACTTCGGCGAGATACCCATTGATCGCGTGGCGCATGAGCGAACCGCCGCAGACGTGAAGCATCTGTATCCCCGTCTGAGCCAGCTCACTCGCGATCAGCTACGACGCATCCCGCTACTGGACGCCGGAATATGGCTGCAAGAGGGCGAGACCTATCTTGATTTGCGCCAGCTCGATAAGGGCGAGCTCGTCGCAGGAGTGGGACAGGTCGTGCGGCCAGGGGATGAGATCGTCGCCAAACATCAGGTAGATTACCAGATGTGGGATTATCTTTCCGGGCAAGCGGAATCCTCGCGCGCATAATCGGGCGCTCGCCTAGCGCACCCAATCGGGCATCTCTTCGTGGCTGATGCCAAAGTGGTGCGCAACCTCGTGAAACACCGTCTTGCGTATCTGTTTGCGCAGGCGCGCCTGGTCACCCCCGCACGAACGCTCGATGGGGCGGCGATAGATTGTGATCACCTCAGGGCGGACGGCTGCCGCGCCCTGCGCTGTCAATGGGACGCCTTCGTAGAGGCCAAACAACGTTTGCCCGTTGCTCACACACATCTTGCGCAAGGTCTCGTCGTCAGGCTCATCAGCTACCCGCACGACCACATTTGGCATGCGACGGCGAAACTCCGCTGGCAACGATTCTACAGCCGCCACGACATAGCGTTCGAAGCGCGCCGCATCTACCTCATCGGGCTCCCTCAGCGCCGTGCCAGCCGACCCACTGCGGGTGAGCACGCCGCCGTCAGCGTCAGATTCGCTCCAATCCCCATCGTCTGTGTCTTCTCCGGGCAGATCGCGCGTCGTCGGCGTGTGATTCTGTGACGTTGCAGCGGCGTCTGATGAATGGGTAGCGTACTGTGTGGAGGCTCTGCCGGAAGCGCGCCGTTGCTGGCTCGCATGAGCGGCGGCATAGGGGTCGGCGTAGCCACGCGGCTCATGCTCAATCCATGCGTTGGCCGCCCGCGCAAGTGGTGAGCCTTTGGTGAAGAGCGCAGCAGCCAGCGCCAGGAACACCAACAACGCCAGCCCGCCAAACAAGAGTGGCGCGGGTGAACCGGCATTAAGCGCGCCTGCCACCAAACCTATGCCGATCACCAGCGCCAGCAAGCCAAAGAACATCCCTGCGCCGTTGGGGTTTGCCCTGGCTTCGTCTTGCCAGTCGCCCCACGACCAAGCGCCGTAGGCGTGGTAGGCCGATGCGCCGGAGCTATAGCCATCAGACCAATGCGCGTCGCCGCCCTGCTCTTGTTGCGACCGCCGGAGCACATACATTGACCGCTGCACAGGATCGCTGAGCGCGGCATAGGCGCGGGTAAGCGCACGCATTCGTCGTTCGGCCTGCGCGCGCAACGCTGGCGACGCATCCACATAGCGGTCGGGATGCCAGAGCTTGGCAAGCCGCCGATATGCCTGACGCAGCTCCGCTGTGGTGGCGGCTGGCGACACCCCAAGCACAGCGAAATAATCAGGCTCGTCGGCGCTCTCTTCTATGGCGTCTCTCTCATCAGCATCATCCGCCGTAGCGCCATCATCCCCGGCAGGTTCATCGAATGGCGTGGCGTGTGTCGCAGTCATGGCGCTTCCTCCCCTCGTCGGCGCCCGCGCCAGGCGTTCCCTGCTCAAAGCATAGCACAGCGTGGAAGACGGATAGCAAGCAATCTAAGCAACAATACGGAGTTTGTGGTATACTCATGGCGGGGTGGAAGTGTATTCCACCCAAATAGCTCTCTGGCCGAGAGAAGCACGTCCAGAAGCATGTCGGCCAATCTTCACCAACGTCAAAGGAGACAACGCATGAGCAACACCGACACCGCGCTTGCCTTCTCCGCCGCGCTGACCGCACACGATCTCGACAAGGTCGCTGCGCTGCTGGCGGACGACTTTACCGCGACAGGCATTGCGCCAGCCCCCCTCAACAAAGAGGCGTTTCTTGGCGCGCAGCGCGCCTGGTATGCCGGTTGCCCCGACTGGGCGGTCACTCCAAGCAACCTGAACGAACAAGGTGATACGGTGACGGCCAACGTCACGATCACGGCCACACAGACGGGAACGCTGGCGTTTTCAGATATGCCGCCGCTGCCCCCAACCGGAAAGAAGATTTCCTCGTCCGATACCGCTACGTTGACGTTCCGCGACGGAAAGGTAGTATCGCTGGCGGTCACGCAGGGATCGCCAACGCTGATGGAGCAATTGGGTCTGGGCTGAGCTGATCTTGCCTGTTACCTGACCTGGCCTAGTTGTAATAGACGGCCCGCGCAGCCTGACGGAGCGCCACGACAATCTGCTGAGTGACGTTGGGGTTGAACGTCCAGAATCCTTCATACACCCGCTCGGCAAACGAGCGATTCCAGATATAGCCTGAACGCTGCTGACCAAGCAGGGCCATACGCTGGTAGGGATGGTCAACCACAAGAAACCAGAACCAGAGCAGATCAGCGCCATGCCGTGGCTGGATGCCGAATCGCAGCACATTTGGCGCGAACAAACTCTGCGGGCCAACCGTATCATCCAGCCCATAGGCGTAGACATAGCGAACGCATGATGCCAACGCCGCATACCGTTGCGTCTGCATTCGCATCAACGAGAGGCGCTGGAATCCCACGTAAAACTCACAGGGCAGGCGGCGGGCGATCACCCAGTCTTCGATGGTATGGCTCATTATGTTCATAAGAGGCGCATCGGCCAGAAAGCCAATATCGTAGGCAAGCGGCGCCCCTGAGCTACGCATCCGCTGACAGGCAAGGTGAATAGCCTCAGGGCGCCATTGCGCTACATGCTGCTCCATCAGCGCAATCAACCGATTGAGCGTCGCGCTGGCTTTGGCGATGGGTGAGGTGGTCGGCGCAGAAAGGGCAGGTGATTGGCGGATGAGTGGCCCACTCATCCGCCCTTGCGCGCTTCTTCCCTCCGCCGATGGAGAGAACGGCGAAGGTGGGCTGGTTAACGGCCGCAACAACTGCGAATTCGGCGGCGCAGGTCGCCCGGCATAGCGAGTCGGCTCGTATCGTTGTTGATCGCCTCGGCGATAGTGATCCCAACCATCCATCTATTGCTCTGATTTCTAGTATGCCTGACAGAATCCAAAATATTTGAAGTCAAGAAGAAAGGAAGGCGGCGCTGTGTATCACCATGTGATGTTTACCTGGTCTGCCGCCACGTATTCCAATATGGTATCCAGTAGAGGGTGAGAATAGCAAACTCTACTACCCAATGTAACTATATTATCCCTCTGATTGCCCCTGCGAATGGGGAAAGATGGGGGAGCCGACACATTGACAGGTTGATCTACGGACAACCATGAGAGCGGCATATAATTTGCGGCATGCGCGTCGCGTTACGTAGCGTTCAGCAGGGTTGGAGCGTTTCATGTATAGAGGTTCTCTAGAGGTTCGCATTGTTGGATTTGGAGCCAAAGGGTTTTTCTTGCTCGTTATGATACTGTGATACCACTCCCGGGAACTGGGGAATGTTTTTCGCTTTAAGGCAGGAGGGCAAGCCGTCATGAATTGGCAGGAGGGAATGGCGCCATCTGACCGCATGCTTAGCGCTGAGCAAGAGGAGGAAAAACGCCTTGCGGCGCAGGCGCGCGCAGGGGCCGAATGGGCGCTTACGGCGTTGATCGCGCGCTATCAGCCCTCGGTAGTGCGCTACCTGACACGGCTGACAGGCAATCCCGATCTGGCGCGCTCCCTGGCCGAACGCATTTTCGTGCGGATGGAACGCCGCCTGCATGGGCCACACGGCGCGGAGCAACTGCGCCTATGGCTGCTGCGCGCCTGCACCGAGGCCGGACTTGACGCGCTCAGGCGCCCGAAGCGCAAAAAAGCGCCGCCACGTTTACAACCACCCTCACCGCCACGCGGGTTACTGCCTGAGCGAGCGGGAGCCGAACCGGTGCGCCGTTTGCTTTCAGGCTGGGGCAGGATCAAGCAAGCGACGAATACAACGGGCCGCCAGGTGCGTCAGTTGATCTGGACGATCCGCGCAGAGGCGACAGGTCGGCAGGCATGGGATGCGCATGAGTGGCAAGGGGGCGGCGACTCAGACGCCGCCAGCCCGTTGTCTGAGGCCAGCGAACTGCACGAACCCCTGGAAGACGATCTCGATGCGCTCGATCCACGCGAGGCGTTGCGCCACCGGTTGGTGCGGGTAGTGCTGGCCGAGTTGCCCTATGGCGATGCGCAATGTCTGGCGCTACACCTGGTGGCGGGTCTCAATCAGGCTGAGGTGGCGCGCGCACTTGGGTTGACCGCCAGCGCCACCAGAAAGCGCATCGTCCACGGGCTACAGGCATTCTCCACTCGCTACGCGGCAGCCATCGCCAACCTGGGCATTCCCGCCGAACTTGGCTACCAGGATCGCGCGCCAGCCAGCGCCGCTGTGGAGCGTGGAAGTACAATTCCAGCGGCTCAAGGCGCGCTCCTGCCGCCGGTCGCGGCGTCGGTTCCCCCGGCTTCCTACGATTCCTTGCTCGGCGCCGAGGCGCTGGACAGCTACGCCAGCCCGCCGATGACCGACATCGAGCAGGAGCCGACTATGCGCCTGTGGCCGCCCATCACACCGACACCGGCTCCTCCATCCAATACACCTGAGCCTGTCAAAGCAGCCCAACCCATCGAGTCGGCGCAACAACACCCACACCAAGCGCATGAAGCAGACCCATATGAAACAGACGAGGATGATAGTGCCGCCGCAACCACCAGTGCGCTGCCGGTGGTTGGAGGCGCGCCAGCAGCCGAAGAAGCAGAGCCGTGGGACGAATCCGATGAATGGGGCTGGGAGCAAGCCGACACGCAAACCTTGCAAACCTTGCCTGCGCAAACACCCGATTTGCCAGTGAGCGCCGACGAATGGGATGAGACCTGGGTAGACACACAAGGCGAGGCGGGCGCACAGGAACGCGAACCAACGCCGGAGACAGAACCAGCCGCGTTTGCCGAAGAAGCCAGTGAAGAGGTCACTGCGGTCACTGCGGCGCAGGCCGAAGCCAACGGCGCCAACGTTGCGGGTGCTGCGGATGGCGCGCCCGCTGCCGCTATGCAGCCGGAGCGCCTTGACTTTGAGGAAAGGAGAGAAACCGAGGAAACCGAGGAAACCGAGGAAGCTGAGCAGCAAGACGAACTGATCCCCGATGAGGTGGATGAAGGGGCCATCACACAGCCCTCGCTCCAGCGTATTGCCCGGCAGGCGGCCATTGAAGAGGCGCGCCGCCAGCTTGCGGCAAACGCGGGGAATGTGGAGCGCAACGGCGTACTCACCTCGCTCGCCCATGACGCCGTCATCTGGCCCGTGGTGGATGCGCTTCCTGTTGCGCCAGCGGCCTCATCGGCGCGACTCACCTATCTGCCCGATACACCTGATGCGGGAAGCCGGTCACAGGCTTCCCCTGAGAGTGGCCCGCTTTCGTATGAGGTATCGGAGGTATCGTCTTTGGGAACGGTCGAGGTAGCCGTCGAGCAAGAAGGAAAAGAGGGAAGTACCCAGCGCGAGGCAGAGGTTGCGCTGGGGTATGAAGCGCCTGTCGAGCAAAACCACCAAGAACGAGAATAAGATGGGCGAACTCATCTGTTTCGTAGCCAACTTGCGTATCTGACAGGAAAAGAGTTGGCGAATCGTATCATCATCGTATCACTGTACTCATCGCTGTTTGTTTCGCAAGGGATGTATCGCCTAGAGAGCGGATAGAGAGGTTCAGGAATGCCTGATACCAACATGCCCTATGTGCGTATGAGCCGCGTTACCACACGCCGCAATAGTCTGCGTCCATTGAATTGTCCGTTAGAGCCGGAACTGATCGTCGCCGAGTTTGCGGGCGAGCTGCCCCCTGAGGTGGCCGTGGCCGTGCGCGAACATATCGCCGTCTGCGCCACCTGTGGCCCACGCGCCAAAGCGTTGCATGCGCCGTATGAGTTACTGGCCTCGCTTGGTCAGGAGCCAGCGCCTTACGTTCCCGATCTGCGCGAGACGGTGCGACTGCGTGTCCGCGCGACACGCTTCCTTGTGGGGCCGTTGCGCGCGCTTGCCGGATTGGGGCGCGGTGGGTTGATCACCCTCTCATGTGTGGTCGCTGTGGCAATGGTTGCGCTGCTCATCACCACAACGTTTTTCGCGTTTGGCGCCCAGACGGCTCCGCGCTCGACCAACAGTGTTACCAATGCGCCGGTGGCGGCTCCGCGTGGTGTGCTCTACGCCGAGACGGGCAAGCTGGTGACGGTGATGGATGGCTCCAATCGCGCCTGGCAGGTGGCAGAGATCATTGCGGTGAACGAGCGGAACGGCGTGGTCATCCACTCGCTCCCGGAGTCCAGTCAGGCGTTGCAGGTGGCTGGCGCAGGCAGCCTGCCGATCGGCGTGGTGGTTGGCTCACACGTCATCGTCGAGTTGACGCCGCCTGAGCAGGGCGCACAGGCAATTGTTGGGTTCAGCCCAACGAGCGGACAGGTGATCTTCATTCATCGGCTGAGCCTGCCCAGTGGCGTACAGGCCGATGCGCTGGCTCTCGCGCCGGATGGGAGCGTTGTCTATGTTGGCCTCTCTGTGGCCCATGTTGAGCAAGCTGCCCCGCGCGTACTGGTCTTCTCCACACAAAGCGGTTCCCTCCTGCGGACGCTTGCTCCGTCGTTTACCACCACTATCCCCATGCCACCGCCGCCAGGCAGTTTGCCTGCGTCAGGCTTCCCCTCGGTAACGCCCATCCTGCACGCCGCAGGTTTCCCTGTGCGCCAGGCGATCAACGGCGCGCTGGCCATCTCGCCCAATGGCAAATGGTTGTTCGATACACTCTGGCTGACCGATACGCATGGCAATCGGTATATCGTGATCCGGCGTATCAACACCCAGACAGGCGGCACGGAACGCGAGCTTGCCATTAAGGGGACATTTGGTGAGACACAGCTTGCCGCCAGCAAGAGCCTCTCGCAACCGGCCGTCTATATTGTGACAGGCAGTCCAGCCGCTGAATGCTATGTGATTGACGCAGGCGATCAGGGGCCAACCCTCAACGGCTCCATTCCGCTGGGTGGCCCATCCATCCCGGAAGGGGCGCAGGTCAACTTCAATGAGTCGCTCTCCATCAGCGCAGCAGCCGATGGCGCCCGCCTCTACGTGGCGCAGGACGCGACCGCAAACAATGGGCAGATCGTCAGCCATACCGTCTGGCTGATAGATACGCTGGGCATGGGCGTGATTGCCTCACGCGATGAAGAGAGCGCCGCCGGACAGGTGTTCGCCAACAGCTTTACCGGCATGTCATCGAAGATGATGGTGTTGCGTAACGGGCAGGCGCTGGTGTTGCCACCCAATCTCGCTGGCGATCCTGTGACATGGCTCAGCCTGAGCGATGGGCGTCCCGTGGTCGCGCTGCTGGCGACCGAACCCTGAGGAGTCGGCAGCCTTTGCCCGGTTTGTACTCCATATGGCGCCACCCCTGCTTTGTGGCGTGGGGTGGCGTTTTTCTATGGGAATTGATGGGGCAGGGCATGCGGCAACGAGTGGCAGATCATCCCGCGCCTGCATATGTACGCACAGAGCGTATATATGCAGGCAACCAGCGCTTAGGTGGAAGCGATGAGATGCTCAGTGCTGAAGCGCCTCTGGATCCGTTGGGCGAGCGCCTCTCGCGGCTGGCGTGGCTACGCCGCCAGCGTGTAGACTATCTGCTGCTTGCTGCCACGCTTGGCTTATTGCTGCTTGGTTTGCTGATGGTGTATAGCGCCAGCCAGTTCATCATCTCCGGCGCCCCGGCCTACTGGTTCGAGCGCCAACTCCTCTGGGCGACGCTGGGGCTGATCGCGCTCATCGTCACGGCGCGCGTTGACTATCATCACTGGCGGCGATTCGCTGTGGCGGCGCTTGGTGGCGGCGTCATTCTGCTGCTACTCACGCTGCGGCTGGGCGTCGCGGCCTATGGCGCGCAACGGTGGTTACAGATTGGCGTCTCAGTGCAGCCAAGCGAGTTCATGAAGCTGGCCTTCGCGCTCTATCTGGCGGATTGGCTGGCGCGCAAGGGCGACGACACACGCACCCTCCTCTACGGCCTGGCGCCGTTTGCCCTGCTAACGGGTTTGCTGTTGACATTTATCCTGCTGCAAAACGATCTTGGCACCTCGCTGATCATCGCCATCCTGGCCGTGGCCGTGTTCTTCACCGCCGGAGCCAACCCCTTGCATCTGGCGGGCGCGCTTCTTGCTGGCGGCGCGCTCTACCTTGCCATCATCTATGAAACAGGCTTCCGCCGCGCGCGCCTCGACGCTTTTCTACATCCCCTGCCGCCAGGCTGCGCCGCCGCCAACTCCTATCAAATCTGCCAGGGGTTGATCTCGCTTGGCTCCGGCGGCCTGTTTGGCCGTGGCCTCGGCGAGAGCATACAGAAGGCTGGCTATCTGCCCAACCCCTTCACCGATTCGATCTTCGCGGTGATTGGCGAGGAGCTTGGATTGCTTGGCTGCCTGACGATTCTTGCGTTGTTTGCCGTGCTGGCTATACAGGGCTATCGCGCAGGACGGCGCGCGCCCGACACCTTTGGCGCGCTGCTGGCTTGTGGGATCACAACATGGCTGATCGCGCAAGCGGCGATCAACATTGGCTCGGTCGCCGCAGCCATCCCTTTCACCGGCGTGCCTTTGCCCTTCGTGAGCTTCGGCGGCTCCTCGCTCGTCACCTCGCTGGCGGCGGTTGGCGTCTTGCTCAACATCGCGCGCCAGGGATCGGCAGAGCGACAGGCAAGGCATACCGCCGACTGAAGCCGCGTCGAAGAAAACCTCCCCATCATACTTTTCCTTCCCGTGTGCGCTTCCAATTTCTCCTTGCAGATTAGGGACATGCCCACATCCGCCAGGGAAAGAGACAAGCGAGACACGAAGCAGCCCTCTTCTTTGCAGAGAGGCCAATCCACCATCGAACCGAAGCCCTCTCACATGTGTAAAGCTTGGGTGGTTTTTAGAACGAGTGTCTTCGCTCTTGAGTTTCGACTTGTGGCGCCTGCCACAAGCCATCATAGGAAGAAGTGCTATTCGCGGGCCACGCGGCGCATCACCCAGGCTGCTCCCACCACCCGCATCCTTATGGTGACGATGTACAAAGACGAGCGATCTGCCTTCACGGCGATGCGCGCGTGACGCCGATCTGGGATAAGTGAGACGCCAGCGCATACTACCTTGTCGTGGCGAATGTCGTATAGTGTAGGCGTAGCCAACCTGGCGCGAGGTTCCGCGCTAACGATGGATATAGCTGACACTGTACACGTAACGCTACAAACGTTGGACGACATATCTTCAGTGTGCGCAGCGCACTGAAGCACAAAGCGAGAGGTGACACATATAGCGGCGCCAAACCAGCCCACCGAGCAAGAAAAGGAGCCGATGCTGCTCCTCGATACGACCGGCAGTATGAACTATGGGACTGCCGAGAACGACCCCACACCGCGCAAAGACACGATCAAAGAAGACGCTTGCGCAATCTTCTCCCCCCGATTGGTTGAACGGAGGGGTACGGCGGTTGGATGGCGTACTTCAGGCAGCTGGCGCCCGGCTCGATATGATTGAGATACGGCTAACGCCGCTGCTCACAAGTGAACGTGAAGTCCGAAGCAATCAGGAGACGCTTACGGCTGTGTGCGCTGACCTCTGGACAATTGTGGATACTGCGCTGATCGCAGGCCAACTGATCGCCGATCCGCATCTCATGCCTGAGGCGCGCGTGGCAAACGTTCAGCGTACGGCGCCTCCACAAACCGTTTCGCAAACTGCCCCACATACCTCGTCATCCGCTGCGTGGAGCCCTCAGCCTACCCCGTCATCTCGCCCTATAGCCCCAAGTGTTCCACCCTCACCACTTCAGCCGGTTCACCCACAACCAGAACTATCCCTGGCGCTGCCGGAGATTACGGAAGGGGCGCCATTCTCATCGGCAAGTCCAGCGCCAGCAGCGCCGCTCCCCCCTAACGCTTCGCCATCCGAGAATGCGACATTGCCCACCATCGGCGGGGCGGCGAATCGGAAGGCGACGCACAGCCCACGCCTGCAAGCACTGCGCATGCGGCGCCTACTTTACCAGCCCTACCGGATATTGGTGACGCTGCGCCTTCTCCAGTCCCCAGAGTCCCCTCCACAGAGCCAAGCCAACGTAAACCTGCGGCGGATGAAGACAAACCGCCAACGCTGTTCCCTGACATTGGCTGAAGCGACGATAAGCGCAAAATAGAAAGAGGCGGTGATGACTGATAAAGCGGCGACCCCAGACCCGGACGAGTCGTCTGCAACTACGCGCTATGATGTGCTTCTGAAGTGGGCGCTGAATCAGGCCCACGACGCCTTTCTGACATTGATTGCGCCAGAGCTTGCCTGGCGTGGCGAACGATCACCCGAAGCTCCTGCCATTGCGCGGCTGGCTGATCTCGTTTGGGAAGTAGTGAATAAGCTCAATGGGGAGCGTGGGCTACTGCATATTGAGTTGCAACTCAAAGTGGAAAACAACATTGGCGAGCGGCTAGCCGAGTACGCCATTCGCTTGTGGCGGCGCGATCACCTGCCGGTGCGTTCCATTGTGGTTTTCCTGCGCGAAGCTGCTTCAACGCCCACCTCTCCGTTTGTGATACGATGGGGACAACAAGAATCGTTGCGCTATACTTTTGAGGTGAGACGCGTGTGGGAGATTCCCTACCAGCAGGCATTGATACCGGAAACCTACGCGCTGTGGTCATTGGTCGGGTTGATGGCGGGCACGAACGTCGAATCCGCTGTCGGGGTTGCGGGACAATTGGCTGTAGCGCCTATTTCACAGCAAGAGCGTAGTGAGTATATCGGGTTGTTGGCCAGTCTTGCGGGGATTGTGCTGTCGCGTGAGCCGCTGCTGGCAGCGTTGAGGAGGATACCCATGCTCGACGAATTGTTGGAAAGCTCAAGCGTCGCCCAAGCCTTTCGCGAGAAGGGACTTGAGAAGGGGCGGCAAGAAGGGCGGCAAGAAGGGCTGGCCGAAGGTATACAGCAGACGTTGCTGGCAATCCTGGAAGGTCGCTTCGGCGTTGTGCCGGATGACATACGCGCAGCGGTTGCCCAGGCAGATGTGACAACCCTGACGGAGGTTGCGCGCCAGAGCGCCACTGCGCCGCTCGAACAGCTTCGCGCCCGGCTGGGTCTACCCACCGCATAGGGTATCCTTCGCTGCTAACTTTATATCCATCGCAACCTATCACATCCTGGCAATCTGCGATCAACTTGCCGAAGGACAGCGCAAGACGCGCGCATGGATAGCCGGATGCGTTGTATGGCGCCAGAGGCCATGCTATAATCAGAGATGGCCTGGAGAGAGGCGTTGTGCGCGTACACCACATCCAAACACAACGCCCTCGTCGCCAATCATCGCCCATTCCGCTTATTTCTGCTGACGAACGTTCCCCCACCTGGGCAGGACTCGTCACTACAGATAGCCCGCTGAGGCGCAAGCGCCCTGCCGCCTCAGCGAGAGCGCGGCGACACACAAACCGCCGGATAAGAGAGGCGGCCAGCAGGGGCATATCAGGAGGCGCACAAACCAATGGTTGCGATAGGGTATCTGTTCGCGGGCCTTTTCTTCCTTGGCGGCTGTGTATTCGTGATGAGTTCGCTTCTGGCGGCGAACGTGGTCAACCGGCTGTTCTTGAAGCCGCGCTCCACCAAAAACAAGACCACCACCTATGAGTCGGGCGAGACGCCAATTGGCAGCGCCTGGGTGCAATATCCGCTGGCGTTTTACATCTTCGCGCTGCTGTTTGTGGCGTTCGATGTGGATATTGTCTTCATCCTCTCCTGGGCGGTGATCTTCCGGCAATTGAGCTGGTTTGGCTTCATTGAGATTCTCTTCTTCATCATCGTCTTGTCGCTTGGGCTGGTCTACGCCTGGCGGAAGGGAGTCGTTAAATGGATTTAACACCCGTGCGTGGGCAGAACTCAGAGAATACACCTGACCTGATCGCCTACGACCGCAATCACATCAATACGCTGCTCTCAGAGCTTACCGCTATTGATCAGCTCATTGGCGCCAACGCGCCCAAGAAGATGCTGCCCGCAGGGATGGTCAGCATTGACATACCTGCCGAGCGCCTGGTGGAAGCGGCGCGCCTGCTACGTGATACGCTTGGCTTTGAGATGCTCAGTTGTGTGACCGGCGTGGACATGATTGACCATATCGAATCGCTGTATCACTTCCGTTCGCTGCAACACAACTGGTTGCTGCAAGTACGGGTGAAGCTCCAGGCGGATAACCCCAGTGTAGCCTCCCTCGTGAGCCTTTATCCCGCCGCCAACTGGCTCGAACGCGAGCAATACGATCTCATGGGGATCACCTATAGCGGGCATCCCGATCTTCGCCGCATCCTGCTCGAAGACGAGTTCCAGGGGTATCCGTTGCGCAAGAGCTTCCGCTCGACACCACTCGTCAGACACGATCCCGCGACGACGCAGGTATCCGCCGTGCAGGCGCTTTCAGGCGAACACATTCGTGGCCAGGAGCGCATCGTCACCAAGCGGTTTGGGCAGGGCATGGAAGAGCGTATCCATCCAGGCATGCCAACGTTCGGAAGTTCCGCAGAGTACCTGAAGACAGGGCAGGGCGTAATACCCACACCAGAGGAGCAACTACCGTTGGGGCCGGTCAGCCCAACTGGCGTGCCGGAGGCGACGATTGGCGACGAGGGCAAAGCAGTGGAACGTGAGCGCCGCGCTGATAGGTTGCCAGAGTAAGGCGCGCTGCGCACTGACAGGCAAGAAGGAAAGGAAACGGCTATGGCGACAGAGGCAACGTTCCGGCCAGGAACATTCGTAGACGAAGGCGGCTTGCGCAGCGAGGAGATGATCCTCAACATGGGGCCGCAGCACCCCTCTACACATGGCGTGTTGCGGCTGGTGCTGACGCTCGATGGTGAGACGGTGATCAACTGCACGCCCGTCATCGGCTATCTGCATCGCGGCATGGAGAAAATCTTCGAGAACCGCCCCTACATGGGTGGCATCCGCTATATTGACAACGCCGACTACCTCAGCCCGATGCTCAACGAGATTGTCTATGCGATGGCGACCGAGCAGTTGATGGGCATCGAGCCGCCACGCCGCGCGCAATACATCCGCCTGATCGTCGGTGAGCTTGAACGCATCGCCAGCCACCTCGTCGCCATCGGCACGTATGGGCTTGACCTGGGGGCTACGACGCCGGTCGTCTGGTGCTTCCGCGACCGCGAACTGATCCTCGATATGTTCGAGTCGCTCAGCGGACACCGCTTCACGCACAACTACATGCGGGTGGGCGGCGTGATGTTCGACTTCCCCAAAGGCTGGATTCAGAACTGCGAGAAGTGGCTCGATGTCTTTGAGAAAAAGAGCCTGCCCGATCTTGAAGGGCTGCTCACCGGCAACGAAATTTTCGAGGCGCGCACCGAGGGCGTCGGCTACATTGACCCGCAACAGGCCGTCGCTTATGGGCTGACGGGGCCGCTGCTGCGCGCGTCGGGTGTCAACTTCGATGTGCGTGTTGCCAGACCTTATGGCGCCTATCGGGAGATCGCGGTCATCCCACAAATCCGCCAAGAGGGTGACTGCTTCGCACGCTATCGCGTCAAGATGGATGAGATGCGCGAGTGTGTGCGACTCATTCGCACCGCGCTCGACCGCCTGCCCGGCGGCTCGATCTGCCAGCGCACGCCCATCGCCTTGCGTCCTCAGCGCGGCGAGACCTACGCCTCGGTGGAAAGCGCACGCGGCGAGGAAAGTATCTATATGATCAGTGACGGATCGGAGTATCCCTATCGGGCGAAGCTCCGTGGCCCGTCGTTCACGAATCTGCAAATCCTGCCGGAGCTGCTGCGCGGCAACAAGATCGGCGATGTGATCGCCATCCTCGGCAGCATTGACATCGTGCTTGGCGACGTTGATCGCTAACAGCTTGTATGCTGCCAGTCTGCGGCGCCTGGCTGGCGGCATACGCCTGGGTGGGAGTACGGCCCTACTATGAACGATCTGCTGACAAACGACGTTTTTCTTACCGTCGTTCACTTCTTCGTCACCTTCCTCTTTGCGCTAGGATTCCTCTCGGTGGCGGCGATGCTCCTGGTGTACCTGGAACGCAAGACGCAAGGCTACGCGCAGGATCGCTATGGCCCATTGCATTACGGGCCTGCTGGCATCTACCTGGCGATCATCGATCCGCTGAAACTCTTTCTCAAAGAAGATGTGAAGTCGGGCCAGACCGATAGCATTATGTTTCGTCTGGCGCCCGCCATTTTCTTCGCGCCAGTGATCACGGCGTTTGTCGTACTACCCTTCTCGCCGTATCTGACGGCGGGCGCCATTGGCACAGGTATCATCCTTTACGTGGCGCTCAGTTCGATTGATGTGCTTGGCATTTTCATGGCGGGCTGGGGGTCGAACAACAAATATTCGCTGATCGGCGGCTTGCGATCCACTGCGCAGATGATCTCGTATGAGTTGCCGCTGGTGCTATCCATCGTCGGCGTGGTGATGGTGACAAGCGTGCTGGCCCCCGGCTGCACGAGTTCCCTCTCTACTCTTTCACATTGCGGCATTGGCTCCATCTCGTTCTCGGATATTGTGCATGCGCAGATGCAGCCGGGGGCGCCGTGGTACTGGTTTGTGCTGGCGCAGCCGCTTGGGCTGGTTCTCTACTACATCTGCGGCCTGGCCGAGACAAACCGTTCGCCGTTCGATCTGCCTGAGGCGGAGTCTGAACTGGTGGCGGGCTATCTCACAGAGTATAGCGGCCTGCGCTGGGCGATGTTCTTCCTGGGCGAGTACGGCAACATGACAATTGTCTCCGCCGTCTCGACGGCGCTCTTTTTGGGCGGCTGGTCGGGGCCGGGCGCGTCGCTTGGGCTGTGGCAGGGCATCATCGGCCACACAGGTTTCGCTGGCTTCGCGGCGCAGGTGATCTTCAACGCTTTTGCCGCCTTCTGGTTCATCTTCAAGATGGGGATATTGCTGCTCGTCTTCCTGTGGATTCGCGCGACGCTGCCCCGTCTTCGCGCCGACCAATTGATGCGCTTTTGCTGGCTCTTTCTGATCCCACTGACGCTCTTCAACATTGTGATCACGGCGTTTCTGTTGCTGCTGCCGATTGGGCTGGTGGCGCAACTGGTGGTGACGGGTGTGGTCAACCTGGCAATGTTGCTCTTTGTGGTGTTTGCTTTGCGCCGCCTGACGGGCGTCTCAGCGACGGGACGCCTGCCCCGCTGGGCGCAGCAGCGCGTCGTGGTCAGCGCCACCAACGGCGCCAACGCCAGAGCAAATGCTGGCCAGCAGGCTGCGCTCTCGGCGCCCGCAGATAGAGAGGCGACGCCCGCAGGACGCGGATAGAACATTGCGCCTCACCCCAGGCCGTGTTCGCGCGCCCAGAGCGCGGCCTGGGTGCGGTCGCGCAAGAGCAGCTTGCTGAGGATGTTTGAGACGTGGTTTTTCACGGTGCCTTCAGTGATGAACAATGTCTCGCTGATCGCGCGGTTGCTCTCCCCCCGCGCAATGGCCCGCAGGATTTCCTGTTCGCGCTCGGTCAGGTCGGCGACGATAGGGCCATCGCGTGGGCCGCTGGCATTGGGTGAAGGAGCCTGGGTTGATGTTGGCGCGATTGGCTGTGAGATAGTCGGCGTCTGCTGGGCCAGGCGCGCCACCAGCTTCGCCGCGACGGATGGCTGCAACGGCGACTCCCCCCGATAGGCCGCGCGAATCGCGGCGACCAACTCCTCCGCCGAGGCGTCTTTGAGCAGATAGCCGTTTAATCCAGCCTGCACACCCCTGACGAGATACTCCTCGTCGTCAAAGGTTGTCAGGATGACCACGCGCACCTCAGGGTGCGCCGCACGGATACGTTGGGTCGCTTCCAGGCCATCCAGCCGGGGCATACGCACATCCATTAGCATGACGTGCGGCGCACGCCCCTCGCGGGCCAGCCGCTCCACCAACGCAACGGCTTCCAGGCCGTCCGCCGCCGTACCCACCACCTCAATCGTTGGGTCTTCCAGCTCAATCAACCGCTGAAAGCTCTGGCGCAACAAGAGTTGATCGTCGGCAAGCGCCACATGGATGCGCTCAGGCTGATTGTCTATGGTTTGTTGGGTCTTCTCCTTGCTCATGGCTGGCCTCCCTGGAGTGGACGTTGATGCAGTGAGCCGGGGGCAGAGATCATGCGCGTGCAAAAAAGCATTTGGGAGAGCGGCGGTACGCCCGTTATGCGCCTACCTCACTTAATACCACGTTTTTCGTCGCCAGCGGCAACCTGACCTCCACACGCCAGCCGCGTTCAGCCAGTGGGCAGGTCGAGACGGCGCCGCCCAACAACGCGATTCGTTCGCGCATCCCCTGGATGCCGAACCCTGCCGCAGGCTTTGCTTCTGCGTCAGTATTCTGCTGCTCTTCTTTTTGGCGTTCTTCTGAAGCCCTCCCCATGCCGTCATCGAGGATGGTCAGTTCCACCTGGCGCTCACCAGCGGAATCGCTTACTGGCTCGACACGCAGGCGAACGAGCGCACGACTGGCATGGGCGTGCTTGCGAATATTGGTGAGCGCCTCCTGTGCGCAGCGGTAGAGCGCCACCCGCGCTTCAGGCGTGATCGCTGCGGTATCGCCCTCGACATCAAGCGTGATCGTTGTCTGGAGATCGCTCATCTGCGCCTCGGCCACCAACCGCCGCAACGCCTCCTCAAACGTCCCGCTGATCGCTCCCGCCGGGCGAAGCGCCGCCACCGAACGCCGCACCTCAGCCAGACACTCGGTCGCCACGCGCCGCGCCTCGGCCAGTTGCTCGCGAAGCTGATCGCCATCCACACCGGCCTGGTGTTCCCGCTGTTCCAGCTTGATTGCCGTCTCGAGTTGCGCCGAGAGGATGGTCAGATAGTGGCCAAGCGTATCATGAATCTCGCGCGCCATACGATTGCGTTCGCGGGTTGCGCTCAGGTCTTCCACTTCGGCAGCGTAGGCGCGCAGTTGCGTCTGCGCCGCTTCAAGTTGGGCGACCAGCGATTCTGCCCGCTCACGTTGCTCCTGCTGCTGGCGCAGCACAATCGAGAAGACCAGACAGAACACATAGGCAGGCGCCAGCGTGAGGTTATCCGTAAAGATTTTTGGGGCCGGATCGCCGGTGATCCAGTAGAGGATGGCAGCCGCCAGCCCGTACATCGCTATCGCCGTGATCACAGCGTCGCGCAGGGGAAGCGCCAGCGCGATCACCGAGATGGTGGTGATGGGAAGCAGCCAATCGTATCCCATTCCCAGACCGGAAGCGGACAATCCCAACAGCGCGCTGATCGCGAGCAGGAGCGCAAGCAGGTATGCGCCTCGATCACTGAGGTCGCTCCGCGTCAACCCAGAGAACACG
>JAJPIU010000276.1 GCA_021324535.1 Pseudomonadota bacterium | reverse complement strand
TGCTGTATTGTGCTGAACGGATGACGCTCTGCATTATGTCGCATACGCCACGCCAAGGGGGACTATCTGGCTGATTGGCTGACCTCACCCCCTGGCCCCTCCCCATACACAGGAAGAGGGAAGGCGTAAAGGTTGACTTCGTCCTCCTCACGGCGCCTTATCGAGCGCGCCTTGTGCCAATGACACGACGCGCGCGGATAGTGGGTGGGTGGCCACACTACCTGCGCGCGAGAGAAGGCGGCGATGACTTCTTGTGCGATAGCGTCTTTGTTTGTATTATGCCGCAGAGCATGAGGAATTGTCAACCCTTATAAGGCATTGTTCTATTATTTATGAAGCGATATATTCCTTCCCTTGTTTTGCTACTAGACCATCGAGCGGGCGCCTCAATGCTTGAGGCAGAAGAAATCGCCCGGATACCCCTGTGAGAAGATGAACTGCTGGCACGGCAAAAATACTTCGTCAGGCACAGAGGAGCTACCAAGGGCGCCGTTTTGAGGTATTGCTATCGCTGGCGGCATCGCGCGTATCTTCCCTCGCACGAGTTCCAGGCGCATGCCATTTGTGGGCAGCGCCGCGAAATCTTCCGCTGAAAGTAGGCCGGTTGCTGTTGACATGGGTCCATCCTTTGGGGTATCTACATACCAGGTATCTTTACGCATAGTACCACATACCGCCCCTCAGTCCTACCTGGATGGAGCCCTGCTTGACAGCGCGGCGCTTTGCGCTACACTGGATGGAGAAGATGTGTCGTCCGTCCGTTGTCTCAGAGGAGCAGCGACGATACACCAAATGTTCATAACTCATCCTGCGCCCCGCGTCGTGAGGATACCTCAACACGTCAGGCGCCGGCAAGAACTCATCGAGGTGGTTTCGGTTTTATGAGCGAGGTAAACAATACGAGCGATACCCAATCGCAAGACACCGGACAGCAGCGGGGCCGGTTCAACCTGCCCGCTGGAGTTGGCGCCATTCCCCACAACATTACCGATCCTGCGATGCGCGAACGCATCATGCACGCGCAGGCCATTGCACGCGCTCAGGCGCAGGCGGTCTCTACCGTCTTTGTCGCCACCATCGTCAGCCTGGTGACATCGGCCTTCACCTTCGTCGCCGCGCTTGCCTGGAACAGCGCCATCCAGCAAATCCTCAACGACAACATCAACGGGTTTTTCAAAGAATACCATATGCCAAAGGGGACGGTTGACCTCATCTACGCCGTGATTGTCACCATTATTGCCATCATCGTCGTCCTGATCGTCCAGCGGTTTGCCGGGAATCTCGCCAAGAAGTCGGCGATTGCCGCCGCCAACGGCTAAGCAGGCGCTTTTAGTTCCCAGGCAGCGGCGCCAAGCTGAAGAGGTCTTCCGGCGCGGCCTGGGGCACAAGCACCGTCAACGCCTGGGGAACGCTCTCAAAGGTCATGGGGAGGAAGCCGATCACGTCGCCATCCACCTGCACCGGCACACGAACGTTTGCCTCGATCCGCACACGCTGCGCGCGCTCATAGCGCACACGCGGCCCCTGCGCGGGACGGCGGAGCAGCGCACGCGCCAGCACATTCAGCCGATGCGCCAATCCGCCGTTACGCACAATCAGCACATCGAGTTTGCCGTCATCGGCGACAGCGCGCTCGGTGAAGGTCATCGCCCCGCCGTAGAGCCGCGTGTTACCAATGATCACCATCAGCGCCGAGATAGCGCGCCGGTCGCCATGGAGCCTGATGCGAATAGATGCCGCCCGATGGGTCACGCTCAAAATGCCAACGGTCGTCAGGTAATCGAGCATCTTCAGGCCGATACGCTTCAGCATGCCTTGCTCCACACGTCGGGCCACCTCAGCGTCGAAACCGACGCCTGCCATCATCAAGAAATAGCGCGTGCCTGCGCGGCCTAGATCAACCCGCCGTCGCACGCCATGCAAGAGCACTTTGCGCGCCTCATGCAGGCTCAGCGGAATGTTCATCTCGCGTGCCCACACGTTCACCGTCCCCATCGGCAGAACGCCAAGCGCGGCGGTCTGCCCGGCCAGGGATTGTATCACATCGTTGAGCGTGCCATCGCCACCTGCCGCGACTACCAACTTTTGCCCGGCTTCGACCGCCTCAGCCGCCAGCTCACGGGCATGGCCGGGACGCTGTGTCAGGCGAAGCTCGGTAGGAAGGCCCTGGGCGGTGAGCCATTCAGCCGTCTGGCGCAGGTCATGCAGCGCGGCGAAATGGATACTGCCTGCGGTAGGATTAGCGATGATGCGCGCTTGAGGGGTAATGGGCGGGGTATACGAGCCATCGTTTGCCGACTGGCGGACGGCGCTCCCGTCAGGGGTGGCTACCCCAAGCGCGGCAAGCGCGCCCTGGAAGGGTGAAGCTCCAAACGGCAAACGCGCCAGCGGTTTGAGGATGGGCGCGAGATAGCTCAGATGGCTCAACGACTCTCTGGCGCTCTCGGACACCTGTCTGGCGCGCCTGCGCCAGCGGAGTACGCGCAACGCCCAGGCGCTTGTCCAGGTTAGGCGCTTTATCGCAGGCGTACTGATCGAAGAGGCGGTCGCCGAGACAACGCCGGTAAGCGCCCCAGACACCTTGCGTCCGCTTCTCCGAAGCAGTCTGCTCGAAGGCGCGCTTACGGGAGAACTGGAAGCGGAAACAGTAGAAGATGACTCACTTGCGTCGTATTCCTGGGGTTCCGATTGTAGGGGACACGGAGGCTCAGACGGTGAAGGATGAGACTGCTCATGCCCAGCCTTTCCTGTCCGCCCGATAGATTTTGTTCGTGGTCTCGCCTGCCGCATCTTCCGCCCAGCCTGGTTATCGTTCTCGGTCCGATAGGTAATAATTTGGTGATGGTTGTTTGAGCGCTATAGCTATAGGAGTATACGTGAGCGTGGCGCACCCCCTCACTAGAAGTATGCCACAAAACACGAAGCGAATGTCGGGCCAAAATGTGAGATTGTGATGAGAAAAATCTGAAATTGAGGTGAGTGTGACGAATTACCCTATTTGATTAGCCAAGCGCCTCAACATCGCCCCAGGTCACAAGCGTGCGCTTGCCATCATCCCGCAACACGATCAGTGCGCCGTCGGCGTCCACGCCCTCCGCAAGCCCCACCAGCGGCTCGCCATCTTGCCCACCGGCGCGCTGTCGAATGGCTACCCGTCGCCCCAGCATGCCAAGCCGTGCGCGCCAAGCGTCGCGCACCATCTGGCGACCAAACATGCCATCCGTGCCGGGCGCCTGCAATGCGCCGTAGTAGCCATCAAAACGGGTAAGGAGCGCAACAATCAGCGCCTCGCGGCTCACCGGTTGGCCCAGCGCATCGGCAAGGGTGATGGCGCGGGCGCCAAGCTCAGGATCATCGGCAAGCGATCCATTGGCGTTTAGCCCCATCCCTACGACAGCGGCGCCCTCACTCGTCTCGATGAGGATACCGCAAACCTTGCGCTCGTTCACCAATACGTCGTTCGGCCACTTCAACGCGGCGGGAAGGCCAGTCGTCTGCTCAATGGCCTCGACGACGGCGAGCGCGCTTACCATCATGAGAAACTGCGGCGGAAAGCGTGGGCGCAGCAAAAGCGAGAGGATCACCTGCTGGTTGGGGAGGGCCTGCCAGACACGCCCCATGCGCCCACGCCCCGCCGACTGATGATCGGTTGTGACCAAGGCGCCTTCGGCCTCGCCCTGGCGCGCAAGCCCCATCGCATAGGTGTTGGTCGAGCCGATCTCAGGGAAGTACGTCACGCGCCAGCCCAGCCGCAATCCGGCAAGCCCGGCGCGCACAGCGTCAACAGCCAGCGGCGCATCAGGCCTATCCTGTGGCGTCCGTTCATCCATAGCCAGATATACTCTTCATCTCATCAACAACATGGTTCCCCCCTTCCTATAGAGGAGGAAGGGGGCCAGGGGGATAGGTCAGGCGACCAGCGCGCCTAGCAGCGCCATCAAGGGCGTCGTGGTATTTCCGTGCGTTGGGCCGGTCGGGACGTCTGTGGTGTACATTGCCTGGATGTCCAGGAGATCGAGCGCGTCGTGCGCATCGATCTCCTCCACACTGTTGAGCGCCTGCTCCACCAGACTGACCGCACGTTCGTCGCCAGAGGCGGACGGAGCCTCCACCACGGCAGCGCGCTCCGACG
This sequence comes from Pseudomonadota bacterium, assembly GCA_021324535.1. Taxonomy (GTDB): domain Bacteria; phylum Chloroflexota; class Ktedonobacteria; order Ktedonobacterales; family JADMIN01; genus JAJPIU01. The sequence continues at coordinate 9,119 of JAJPIU010000276.1, read as the reverse complement.
AAACAACCTGCCTGCGGTCGGGCGACGCCGAGGCAGCGCGCTGGCCAGCAAGGAAGCCAATGGGGCGGGCGAGGGCGGGCTGGCGCACACCACGTAGCTCATCGGCGATCAACTCCAACAGATCGGATGTGTCGAGTTCAAGGCCCTTTGCCAGCCGTTCGAGGACGATTGGCGAGGGATACTTCTTGCCGCGTTCGATCTCGCCCAGGTAGACCACCGAGATAATCGAGCGTTCCGCCAGCTCCTTCAGGGTGAGCGCACGCGCGCGTCGTTCGCGGCGAATGATCGTCCCTATCGTGTGTTGCAGATCGTCCATCGGTGTCTTCCCCTTTGCCAGTATGTCCCTCTGGGCGAAACCCAAATGAAACCTCATGAAACCATGCGGAACTATCTTGCTTCTATGCTATCAGCATACGTCACGTCTGTCCACATGCTCTCAGCATAGCTTTTCTCTTCCCCTGCGTTTCCCATGCGGGTATCCTTCCACACAGGCGAAACATTTCACAGGTCGCCACACGTTTGAGTGACCTTGCGATCACCCATGAGGAGGTATCCGCTGATGTCGTATGTCCCCCGCTATTTTGCGCCCCGCCGCGCAGGGCAGCCAGGTGGGCTTGGCTACGCCGAGCGCGCCGAGCTGTCGCCGCTGGCGCTGCCACTGCCGATGGTCTACGAGCGCGTCAAACAGGAACGCGCTCGCTGGGAGTATACAGTTGTCTCGATTGACCCTCGCGACGAGGCGCCGCTGACCGAGGCGCGGCTTGGCGAGCTTGGCGCCGACGGGTGGCTGCTGGCAAGTGTCCAGGAGCTGGCCGTCAGCCCGTCGTCGCGCCGCATATTTTACTACTTCGTCCGCCAGGCAGAACCGGCAGAGTAAGTATCCAGGAAAGGAGCGTACATCATGACATTTCCGTTTCATAGCGAGGGTTTTGCTCTTCTCGCAACCTCATCACTGTCGCAGGAGGCAAGCATGGTCATCCCGACGGTGATCGAGTCAAGCTCACGAGGCGAACGCGCGTATGATCTCTTCTCGCGTCTGCTGCATGAGCGCATCGTGCTGGTCAACGGCCCTATCGAGGATCAACTCGCCAATCTCGTCGTCGCGGAGTTGCTCTTCCTGGCAAGCGAGAATCCCGAACGCGAGATCAATATGTATATCAACTCGCCGGGGGGAGTCATCACCGCTGGGATGGCGATCTATGATACGATGCGTTCGTTGCGCTGCCCCGTGGCGACAACGTGTATGGGGCTGGCGGCCAGCTTCGGCTCGTTCCTGCTGATGGCGGGCGATCCTGGCCACCGCTACGCGCTGCCGCACGCGCGCATCCACATCCACCAACCGCTGATTCAAGGCGGCATCGGTGGTCAGGTGACTGATATTGACATCCACGCGCGCGAACTACTGAACACGCGCGACACGATCAACCAGATCATCGCGTTCCACACCGGCCAGCCACTCGAACGTATCGTGCGCGACACCGAGCGCGACTACTATATGAGCGCGGAGGCGGCCAAAGAGTATGGCATCATTGACGAGGTGTTGCCGCTCGAAGACTGGAAGGCGCGCAGGAAGGAGTAACCTATCCCCCAGGCCCCCTTCCCCCAATGGGAAGGGGGTGAAGGAAGAAGGACGGCGATGCGTATTTTGATGATTGGCGGGTCGAGCTTTATGGGGCCTGCGGTCGCTGGTGAACTGGTCGGGCTGGGGCATGAGGTGACGATCTTCCATCGTGGCAAGACGGAGAACGATGTGCCTGATGCGGTCAGACACATTCACGGCGATCAGGGCGACCTGCCCTCCTATACCGAGGCGTTTGCCGACGTCGCGCCTGAGGTGGTCATCCATATGATGCTGATGACCGAGGCGCAGGCGCGGACGTTCGTTGAGGTATTCACACAGCCGCCGCTCAACCAGTCAGTCAAGCGGGCGGTGGTGATCAGCAGCCAGGATGTCTACCGCGCGTATGGGCGTGTCAACCAAACTGAGCCTGGGCCATCTGACCCCACGCCGCTGAATGAGGATGCGCCTCTGCGCGAACAGTTGTATCCACACAAGGATATACCAACGCCGCCCGGACGCGAGGAAGACGACTTCATGCGGCTGCGCAAGGAGTACGACAAAATCCTGGTGGAGCGTGTGGTCATGAGCGCGCGCGGCCTGTCGTGTACCGTATTGCGCTTACCGGCGGTCTATGGCCCACGCGATGGGCAACACCGCATGCGTAGCGTGGTCAAGCGGGTGGACGACGGGCGACGCGCGCTCATCGTTCCCGCCGATATGGCGAACTGGCGCTGGACGCACGGCTATGTGGACGACGTGGCCCACGCGATTGCCCTCGCCGCGACGACCGACAAAGCCGCCGGGCGCATCTATAACGTCGGTGAGTCGGAAGCGCTGCCCTGGGTGGAGTTCACCCGCGAGATTGGGCGCGCTGCCGGATGGGATGGCGAGGTTGTCATCGTCCCCACCGACAAACTCCCGCCATCGCTGCAATCTGGGATAGACGCCTCGCAAGACCTGGTGACAGATTCCAGCCGCATCCGAGCGGCGTTGGGCTACGCCGAGGCGCTGCCACGCGCAGAGCGGCTAGCGCGCGCTGTCGCCTGGGAACACGCGCATCCTCTGACAGGTGACGCAGCCTCCGAAGTGTTCGACTACGCCGCTGAAGACTCGGTGTTGGCAGGGGAGTAGCCCCCACCCACTGTCCCGTCATTGGCCCCTCTCCCGCTGCGACGGAAGAGGGGCTTTTTGTGCGCCTGTATAGATTCGCCACACGGCAGGTGAGGGGCTTTTTTCGTTACTGTGCGAACCCATGAGATGAGAAAAGTGGGTATAATGTGGAGAAAGAAATATCCGCTGAATCTGCTGGCTGATACCTCAGCCAGCATGATGTCTGATCCCGGACAACCACACGAGGAGCGCCACATCTATGCCAGAATCCACCGATCTCATGCGCTTGCCTGCCGATCTGCCGACTCCCGTTGACGATGGAGCCTGCGATCATCTGCCCGGTCTGGAACTGCCCCATGTACTTCTTCCAGCCACCACAGGCGAGGTGGTAGACCTTGCGGCGTTGGCTGGGCGCACAGTCGTCTATTGTTACCCACGCACAGGTGAAGCGGGCGCGCCTGTGCCGGATGAATGGAACATTATCCCTGGAGCGCGTGGCTGTACGCCGCAAGCGTGCGCCTTCCGAGATCACTACACCGAATTGCGAAGTCTCAACGCGGAGGTGTTCGGCCTCAGCACGCAAGATACCCCCTATCAGCGTGAGGCGGTTGAGCGGCTTCACTTGCCCTTTCCGCTGCTGAGCGACGAGAAACTGGCGTTCGCCACAGCGTTGCGCCTGCCAACATTTGAGTTCGGTGGCATGACGCTCATCAAGCGGGTGACGCTTATACTGAACAACGGGCGCGTTGAGCATGTTTTCTATCCCGTCTTCCCGCCAGACGCCAACGCCGCGCAGGTAGTAGATTGGCTGCGGGAACATCCAGTGCAACCGAATGAGTGACACAAAAGGGGTTTTTAGGTGGGGGTAATCAGACGCTACTGCTTGGCCATCTTCTCTTCGCGCGCCAGGAGTTCAATGGCGCGAGCTGCTGCCTGGCCAATGGCTGCGTTGACAGCGCCCTCACTTGCGGGGGCGCCTGCGGTTTGTGTGAAAATAGCAGCAGGATACCAACGATCATCTGGGTAGGCGATGATCCCGATTTCGTGGCGATAGACACCAAGAAGGCTGCCGCTCTTGGCAGCTATCCGCACAGGCGGCGCGAACGCTGACGCCAGCCGGTGGCGCGTCAGTTGCTTCGCCATGAGCGTGTAGATACGACGACAACCTTCCTCTGTAGTTGCCTGGTTTGTCCAGATCAGGCGAAGCAGCCGACACATATCGCGCGGCGTCGTGCGGGTGGCCGTCTGCGGCTGCATAGCGCTGGCTGTCAGAATACGCTGCTGAATAAGCGTTTCCTCAGCGGAGGTATGATCCTCTGCTCCCCAGGCCACCAAGCCATTCCAATCCGCAAAGCCAGCCGCTTGCGCAATCAAATCGATCATCATGTGCAGATCGTGCTCAATCACCGTCTGCTGTAGCCCCAGCGCAATGGCGGTGGCGTTGCATGAAGCAATGCCCACCTTTGCTAACAGCGCATCGGTGGCCACGTTGTCACTGATGGTGAGCATCGGTACAAGCAGATCCTGTAGCGAGACCTCCACATCATCGCTGTAGAACGAGAACCCGACTGCCCCCGGTGTACGAGCCTGAGCCGAGAGGTGAACCCGCTCATTGGGATCAAGCCGACCGTTGGCGATTTGCCGTTCCACCTCCACGGCGATCAACACCTTGATGACCGACGCCGCCACGACTGGCTGATCTGGAGCAATCGCCACCTCCAGGCGCTCTGTAGCGCCCTGGACGCAGAGAGTTCCCGCGCAGCCAGCCTCCGCGAAGATGTGCTCTATCTCGTGTTGCACGCGCGGTACCTCTTCTGCTCGCTCTCCCGCCTATTTCCCTTCGCCATCCTCCCCTTCGTCGCCCTCATCTTCGCCATCCTCCTCTTCATCATCGAGGTCGTCTTCGAGGGCGGCGTGGAGTTCGGCGGCGCGCTGGATCGCGATGTTCGCCTCGTCCTCGCGCCCGGCGGCGTGGAGCGCCTGGGCGAGCGTCTCGTAGCCAATGACAAACTCCGGGTCGAGCGAGATCGCCGTCTCGGCCATCTCTATCGCGTCGTTCACGCGCCCCACCGCCAGATAGGTATCGGCCAGGTCGTTGTAGATGCCGCAGTTTTGCGGATCACCTTCGAGCGCGCGCTCATAGGCTGTGATCGCCTCGTCCTGTCGTCCCAGCGCATCGAGCGCCGACGCCTGCTCATAGAGCGCCTCCGGCTGATCGGGGAAGCGCTCGAGCGCCTCGTTGGCCGTCGTCAGGGCGTCGTCATAACGGTCGGCCAGGTTATAAGACGCCGCCAGCCCGGCGTATGCTTCGGCAAGCGCCTCCTCATCCGCGTCGTCGCTGGCGCCCTTGAACTCTTCCACCAGTCGCTTGTACTGCTCGATGGCTTCGTCATATTGTCCGGCCTCGCGCAGCGCCTCGCTGAGGCTGAAGCGCAGGCCGGGCGAGTCATCGCTCAGACGCACCGCTTCACGATAGGCGGTGATTGCCTCATCCAGCATGCCCTGCTCGTAGCGCCACGTGCCCAGGTGCTCCCAGGCTTCGGCGTCGTTGGGGGCAAGCTGCGTCACACGCTCCCAGGCGTTGGCGGCGTCGTCCAGCTTGCCCATCGCCTCGAAGACCGTCGCCTGTGTCTCGTAGGTCGTCGGCTCCTCAGGAGCCAGCGCAAGCATCTGGTTGACCAGGTTGAGCGCGTCCTGCTCGCGGTGGGCGTCCAGGTAGGCGTCGGCCAGATCGGAGTAGCGCGTCAGATCACGTGGGGCGTCATCCACACGGCGTTCGAGTTCGCTGATGTTCTCCGCCTGCTCTTCGATGTGGGCGCGCGTCTCCTTGAGGTTGTTGACGGCCGTCTCGTTGTCTGGGTTGAGTATCTGCGCCTGGCGATAGGCAAGCACGGCGTCCTCGAAGTAGCCCATATTGCGATAGGTGTCACCCAGGCTGATGAACAGTTCGTCATTGCCGGAATCGAGTTCCAGCGCACTCTCAAAGACCTCGTGCGCATCTTCATCCTGGCCAAGCTCGCTATAGAGGTTGCCCAGGTTGATATAGGCTTCGATCAGTGAGGGATCGAGCTGGATTGCGCGCCGATACGAAACGATTGCCCCATCGGGATCGCCGAGACTCTGGCGCACACGGCCCAGATCATAGCGCGCCCGCGCATCCGTTGGATCAGCGGCGACCGCCTCCTCAAACGCCTCTTCGGCGACCTCATACTCCTCAGCTTCGGCGGCGTCAACCCCGCGCTGAATCGCCGCCTGCGCTGTTGCTTTGGCGCTTGCCGAGACGTCTTCGCTGGCGCCATTCTTTGCGCCGTTGGCGCTGGCGCTCTGCTCGTTGTTTCCGTCTACCTCTGCCATATTGGGCTACTCCATATCTGGTGGAAAGATGGCGGGCGAGAGCAGCGGGCAAATGAACCCGCGCCTGGCGGCTCCGCCACGAAGCCCGCCTTCGCGGGCTAGACAATCCCTGTGGTTTTCTTGAGTGGTAAGGCGTGAAGCAGACCGGTGACACATTGCTGTTATCTCCTATCTGATCCACAGATGAACACTAGAGCGCCGAGAACGCCGCGTCGAGCTTCTCTATGGCCTCGTCCAGGTCACTTGGCTGGATGATCAGGGGTGGGACAAAGCGAATGGTGGACAACCCAGCGTTGGTGATCAGCAAGCCGCGTTCCAGCGCGCGATCCATGATGTCTTGTGCGCGGGCCTCGCTCAGATCAAATGCGCGCATCAGCCCTAAGCCGCGTGTTCCGGTGATGATGTCATGCTTCTGGGCAAGCTGTTCGAGCCGCCCATGCAGATAATCACCCATCTCTGCGGCGTGCTCCACAAGCCCCTCGCCAACGATAGTGCGCAACGTAGCCAGACCAGCGGCGCAGGCGATAGGATTGCCACCGAACGTCGTGCCATGGTCGCCCGGCTCGAAGATGTCGGCGCGTTTGGCCGCAAGCATCGCGCCAATCGGCACGCCGCCGGCCAGACCCTTCGCCATCGTCACGATGTCAGGTATGATCCCCATATGTTCCCAGCTAAAGAACTTGCCGGTGCGGCCCATGCCTGCCTGCACCTCGTCACAGATCAGGATCAGATTGTGTTCGTCGCACCACGCGCGTAGCCCCTGCATGTATTCCGTTGAGGCGGGATAGATGCCGCCTTCGCCCTGCACTGCTTCGATCAGAACGCCAGCCGTCTTCTCGGTCGTCGCGGCCTTCAGGGCATCGAGATCGTTGAAGGGAACCTGCTTGAAGCCGTCGGCGAGGGGGCGCCAGGTATCCTGATATTTTTGCTGGCCGGTGGCCGAGGTGGTGGCCAGTGTGCGCCCGTGGAACGAGCGATCCATGCTGATGATCTCATACGCGCCGTTGCGATTGACGCGTCCAAACTTGCGCGCCAGTTTGATCGCGCCTTCATTGGCCTCCGCGCCGCTGTTCGAGAAGAATGAGCGCATGCCGCCGCTCAGGTCGTACAGCGCCTCGGCAAGCTCAACCTGACGCTCGTTGATATAGAGATTCGAGACGTGGATCAGTTGACTGGCCTGCTGCTGGATGGCGCGCACGACGTTGGGATGGGCGTGGCCGAGCACGTTTGTCGCGATGCCCGCCACCAGATCGAGGTATTCGCGTCCGTTGTCGTCATAGACACGCACGCCCTGTCCGCGCTCCATCACCAGCGACCGCTTGAAGGTCGCCTGATAAAACTGCCGCTCCATCGCCATCCAGTCGCGTTTCGAGAGGGATTGATCCACCAGCCATGGATGTTTCTGGATAAGCTGATCGCGGTTTGCGCCGATGGTCGCCGCTGTCTCTGCCGCCGATGGCTTCGTTGTCGTCATGTGTCTTCTCCCTTGTTTTCGTGTTTTACAACAAGCTAACGTGTATACGTCGTATTTTCGTCAATATACCCATGGGTGAGATCGCAGCCCCAGGCGGTCGCCGTGTAGGCGCCCAGTCCCAGGTCAACATCCACCAGCACTTCGGTTCCCCCTACAGCCTGCTTGGCCGCTGCCTGATCGTAGTCGGTCGCGACGCCGTTGCGGACGATATTCACCTTGCCCAGCGTGATCGCGACTTTATCGGGGTCAACTTCGGCGCCGCTCGCGCCAACCGCCGCCATCACGCGGCCCCAGTTGGGATCGCCGCCCGCCACGGCGCACTGCCAGAGCGGCGAGGCCGTCACAGCACGGGCCACCCGCCGTGCGTCCGCATCTGAAGCCGCGCCCATCACCTGGACGGTCATCAGCCGCGTGGCGCCCTCGCCGTCGCGGGCGATCTCGCGCGCAAGGTAGCGTGTCACGTAGCGCAATGCTGCCGCAAACGTCTCGGCGCCGTCAACGCCGTTCGCCAGCGGCGTGTTTTCGGCAAGGCCATTGGCGAAGAGCAAGACGGTATCGTTGGTGGACATATCGCCATCCACGCAGATCATGTTGAACGAGTCGGCTACAGCAGATCGTAGCGCACTCTGGGCGAAGGCGGGATCAAGCGCGAGGTCGGTGGTAATGTAGCAGAGCATGGTCGCCATGTTGGGATAGATCATTCCCGCGCCTTTGGTCGAGCCGCCCAGCCGCACACTGCGCCCGCCAACAGTGAACTCGACGGCGACCGTCTTGACGCGCGTATCGGTCGTGATGATGCCCTGAGCGAAGGTATCGCCACCGTCGGAGGCAAGCTGTACGCTGGCGATGCCGCGTTCCACCTTGTCCATCGGCAGAGGACGCCCGATGATGCCAGTGGAGGAGACCATCACCAGATTAGGATCGATCCCCAGCTTGGCGCCGGTCAGCTCGGCCATGCGTTCGGCGTCGCGTTTGCCACGTTCGCCGTTGGCGCAGTTGGCGTTGCCGCTATTGACGACGACGGCCTGGGCATGCTGGCCGGTGGCGGCGAGGTGTTCTCGGCAGAGGATGACGGTATGCGAGGGCGTGCGGCTGGTGGTAAAGGTTCCCACCGTGACGCACGGGTGGTCTGCGGCGAACATGGCGAGGTCGGGCGTGCCCTCGTCGGATTTTATCCCGCAGGAGACGCTGCCAGCGCGGTAGCCGTGCGCGGCGGTGACGCCTCCGCGCACGAGCCGCATGCCGTCGGGCAGGTCGCGGGTCATCAGTTCCGGGAAGTCAGCAGAATCAGACACAGCGGTTGGCTCCTCTTCGAGCAGATAGGTGTTTTTCGTAAGGCCAGCGTATTGTACAATCGCAAGGCATGGCGCCGCAACCTGTGTATGACAGGAGGGCGCCTATTTTGCTTTCAGTTGTGTCTACCCGTCAGTCCTCCAGGTAGTCCTGGTAATACTCGAGGCCGAGGTGGGTGATCTGCTCTTCGCCCATCAACCAGCGTAGCGTGTTCTTCAGTTTCGTCTGCTGGATGAAGAGGTCGTGCTCCGGGTACACCGTGGCGGCGTGCTGCGGACTCTTGAAGTAGAAGGACAGCCATTCCTGGATGCCCTTCATCCCGGCTCG
>JAJPIU010000070.1 GCA_021324535.1 Pseudomonadota bacterium | reverse complement strand
GCCCTGCTTTCTGCCAGCCTCAATTCCTTGTTCGAGCCACGCCTGTGCCCACTCCTGGTAAAGCGGCGATGACTCTAACAGCTCTTGCGACATATGCAACCTCCTGAGCAATGCTCTTGCTCCATCCTGGCCAATCACTCGCGACGCCAGAATGCCTAAGAGCGTGGTAAGCGAAGCTCCCTCTTTTTCATCAGTTTGCGCCTGGGCGATATGGCCAGCCTCTTCAAGCGTATCCAATGATTGGCCACCCTGGGTGAACGCAATCAATGGCAACAACCCGACGGCGCCTCCCTGGCCTAGCTTCAGCAAATCTTCCGCGCGCAGGTTGTAGACTTCGATCCCAACGTAGTGCTGATCGTACAGCGGGAGATCGCCGATGCTTACTCGATAGGGCGAAGTGGGAACCTGGCCATCTCGCTGCAACCAGAACACGATAGAGATGACATCCAACTTAAACAATACACTGGCGCGGGCGGCGTACTCATAAAATCGCCGCCCAATCTCGGCGGATGGATACGCCTCCGCCTCGATATTCACCAGACATGGTTGGCCGTTATAGCGCGCCTCCATATGGGTATCGAGGATACGCGGCGGCTCGGTCGCGACATCAGTCTGCCGTGTTCCCAGGTACTCTATCTGTGCGCCTGGGAGCGCAAATATCAGCCAGTCCAGTGGGCGCAACTGAATCAACCGCTTGAGACCTTGATCCATCACGCCCATGCTGAACTCACTTTCGCTTGTGTTGCGCTTTCTTGGTCGTAGTATACCATGTTCAGGCGTGAACTGCTTCGCCTGCCAGCGTTTCAGCATCCGCTACCTGCTTGGCCTTTTGTTCGTCCGATGGCAAGAACGCCAACACCAGCAGCCCACCCAAAATTAGCGTGATGGCGTGGATGGTGATGATGGGGATGACACCCACCGGATCGCCCAGCAGCCCGGCCAGCGCCTCGCCCAGCAGCGAGAACAGCGTGAAGATCACGCCCACCGCCGCGAAGATGCGCCCAAGATAGGCGCTGGCCACCGTCTTTTGTAGCAGCGTCATCGTGCCGAGGCTCGAGCCGGCGGCGGGCAGTCCGGCCATCATGATCAGGATCAGCGCCAGCGTCACCCCTGGCAAAAAGAGCGGATAGAGAAAGATCGCCAGGTCTACCAGGCCAAGCCCCAGCGTGCCAAAGCCGATCAGCCAGCGCGGCGCGATGCGTTGGCCGAAACGCCCGATCACCAGGCTGCCGACCAAGCCGCCAACCGCTTGCAGGCCGACAAACCAGCCGTAGTCCTGCCCGGAGCCATGCAGCGCGCGCGTGACGAAGGGAACAAGCAGCGCCGCGAAGATGCCCTCGCCAATCGAGGTGAGCGCCAGCGCCGTGAACACGATCCTGATGGCTGGCGTCTTAACGATTAGGCGCAGGCCATCGAGCAGTTCACTGAAGATGGCGCCCAACGAACGCGGCTTAGTCTGTGTGGCCTGCGTGTTGGCGTCTGTCTCCGCAAGCGCATCTGCAAGAGCTGGCTCCTGTTGCGATTCGGCGAGCACGGTTGGGGCCACGAGCCGCTGCTCGGCTACAGTGTGTTGCGTTGCGGCGATGGGACGCAGCGTGATGAACGCGACGAGCAGCGCGGCCAGCGCAAAGGAGGAGGCGTCAAGCAGGGCGACTCCACCCAGGCCGAGCGCCACAGCGACGAAGCCTCCCAACGGTGGCCCGATCAGACGTGTGACGTTGACGCCAACCGAGGTGAGCGAGTTCGCGGCGAGCAGGTGGCGCTCCTCCACCAGGCTTGGCAGAATGGCGTCGGTGGCGGGTGTGAGGAACTGACTGACGCAGGCCGCAACAAACTGCACGACGTAGACGATCCAGAGCGTCACCGCCGAGTTGACCAACAGCAAGGGTAGTAGCTCCAGCGCCAGCAGGATGTTTGCCACGATCAAGAGTGTCTTGCGGTTCCAGCGATCCACAAAGACACCGGCGATTGGCCCAAAGAGCACACTGGGGACGGCGCCCACCATAAACGTGAAACTCGTCGCCAGGGTTGAGCGCGTGAGGGTATAGACGTACAGCGGTAGGCCGATCAGCAGTATCCAATCGCCTGTGAATGAGATCAGCCCGGCAAGCCAAACAAGCGCAAAGCTGCGCTGACGCAACGCCGCAAACATAGGAAACCATCCTTTTGTGATGTGAGAGACAGACCTATCTCCCGACCCCTTCCCCGGATGGGAAGGGGAGCGAGGACTTAGTCGCCAGCCGTGGTGTAGGCGCCGAGGGTGATGAGGGTATCGCGCGAGGTGATGATGTCGAGGCGGGCGGCGCTGCCGATGGCCTCGAAGCTGGCGACGACGGCGGGCTGGTTGTTGACCTCGATGTGGTGTTCGGGGGTGACGCGCATGCGTGGATGCGCTCGCCAGAAGCGTTGCGCCTCGGGCCTATCGAGCATCAGATGCCAGAGCGAGGCGGAGTCGGGCGAGCCGCACTGGGGGCATACTGCGAAGTAGCTGCGCATCAGGTTGTCTGGCTCGCCGTAGATAGCCGATTCGGGGTTCTCAGGACGATAGATATGAACGGGGACACGCTGCTGGCATGCCGGGCAGATCGTAGAGCCGTGCGCGAGGCCATTGGCATAGCGTTCGCCTAGCGTCAGGACGCCACGCGAGAGGATTGCCTTGGGGCTGGTCAGCCCCTCCGCTAGGGTATCGCTGGGAAAACCGCTCCAGCCCAGAATCATCCCATTTTCCTGGCAGCGCCCGACGCAGCGATACGCAAACTCGCCAGCGGCGCGATCAAGATAGCATTCGATGGGGTAGCGTCCACAGAAGGGGCACCAGATGCGTGTCGTGCGCCACCCCGTTTGAGATGGCTGCATAGTGGGCAGCGCCACGCCAAGCGATTCCGCTTCCGCGCGCAGGTCGCCGCTGAGCGCCTGGCGCAGCGCCAGCCTGCCACGGCTCAGCCGTACCCTGAGCGCGCCCTCACTTAGTCCCAGTCGCGCTGCAATCTCGGCTTGAGGCGTGCCGTAGACTACGCTTTCAATCAGCGCCAGGCGTGTCTCCGGCGGCAGGAGGGCCAGCGTGCGGTCGAGCAGGGCCGCCAGCTCCTGCCGTTCGAGTTCGATGATCAGGTCGTCGCTGTCGGGATCGGCCAGCGTGTCGGAGAGCAGCGGCGCATCCTCATCTGGCGCGTTGGCGAAGCCATCCATTGGCGTTGTGTGTGCCAGTTCGCGGCCATGCTGGCGCGCCCAGCGCAGGCAGACATTGCGCGCGATGGCGGCCAGCCAGGGGAAGAGTCTGTCGGCGTCACGTAGTTTATGCAGGGCGCGCCATGCTTCGAGCAATGTCTCCTGCGCCAGGTCTTCGGCATTTTCGGGGTTTTCGGTCAAGCGCGCGCAGAGGCCGACGAGCTGCGTCCGCTGCTCGCCAAGCGCCTGATTGAGCCATGTCATGTCCATCTGCAAATCATGCGAATCGGGCGGTTTTGCCAGTGCGCCAGGCAGGCATTGCGCACTGGCGGATTGTGCATGAGGAATGTGACTGCTGAGAGCGGATCGGTTCACCGTGTTCCCTCCTGTGGGGCATGTATGTATTCTGTCACATCGGCAGAGGGCTTGCTCCGCTGGCGTGATGAGGATGCTGCTGCCTGTACAGAGGGATCGCGAGGAAGCGCGGGAATGTTACGCAAATTTTTATGACCACTCCATCTGAGGCTATATCACAAAGGGGATGAGCCGTTTCGTGCGCTGCATATATTCTTGATACGGTTGGCCCAGCTGGCTTTGGAGGGTGCGCTCTTCCACGGCGATACGATAGGCGATGCCCAGCAGTATACACCCCATGAGCGCCAGCACACTCAGCCAGTTTGCGAAGACGATGAGGCCAGTTCCGAGCAAGGCAAGAAGAATGCCGGTATAGGAGGGGTGGCGGATGAAACGGTAGGAACCTGTCTCAACGACGGTCTGGTCGGGCGCAATCGCCACATCTGTCGTGAAGTAGGCGCCAAGCATATGGATAGCGTACAGCCGCAGGGCGACTCCTCCGGTGAACAGCAACATGCCCAGCCAGAAAAGCGCGATACGGGCGCTCATATTGGGGGTGACGGCAGCGATGGGAAGCTTTACTGCCACCAGCGCGCCGAGCAGACCACCGAGCGCGAACAGGCCAATCAGCGCTACCTTCGATCCGTTATCCTGGCGACGGACGCCCACACGACGGAGGCGCTTGAACGATCTGATCTCGACAATCGTCTCCAGTACACGCCAGATGAGTACGCTGGCCACCAGGACGCCGATCAGCGGCAGATTATCGGCGACGAGCGGTTGCATGGTTCTTATCCTGCTTTCTCCGTTGTGGCCGTATCCTACTGGCCACCTTGTTCCAGGTTTTGCGCTGCGGCTTTCCTCTGCGGGAGGAAGAGCGAGACGGTGACGGCGAACGCGACGAGCTTGGACGACACGTTGAACGCAAAGAAGAGGGGGGTGGATGGATAGCCAAAGCCAAACGCCATCCAGATCGCGAACAGGAAAAACAAGCCTGCCAGCAGATACAGCGTCGTGTTCGACAGTTTCATGTTGGGCGAGAAGGTAAGCATGGCAAAGCTCAGAATCTCGACGGCGAAGAGCGGCAAGAAGAAGAGCAGCGTATAGAGGGCGCCAGGGGTGGGTGGATGCGTGTGCCAGAGCACAATGAGGTCGAAGGGGAATTCGAAGATCATCGGCGCCGCAATTGTTCCCACCATAGCGCTGCCCACGGCGACCCAGAACTGACCTGGGTGAATGGCTTTTGTCAGGCTGGGGGCAGTCAGAAAAAAGATGATGAAGAAGGAGATCAGCCCGAAGAGCATAGTAAAGGGGGTGATGTGGTTCGTCGGGCCGCTAATACTTCCTACCTGCGCCTCAAGCGCCAGCAGATAAGCGCCAAACGCGACAAAGAAAGCCACCACAGACAAGAACCACGTCACGATGATACACGCGATGAGAAACTTGCCTGGCTTCGCTGCGACCAACGGGTGGTGTAGTTGCGTACCAAAGAAGACCAGTGCGCCAGTGATGAGCAACAGAACAACTGCCAGGATAATGCGGCTACCCCCTGTGAAAGGCGCCCAATCTGCTGAGATTGTCATAGGAACCTCCATAGCTCACGCTGCTTGAGCTGCTTGAGCTAGAATATGTGATCGTCCATCACACCGCAGCTTTGCGCAACAGCGCATAGGAGGCGAGGGCAAAGAACACAATGGGGAGTAGCAGCCACAGGCCAAGCATGGCTGCGGTCTGCTGGGCGAGCCAGCCGACGATGGCGCCCCACCAGTTCCAATAGCTGCTCACCAGCAGAAAGGCGCTGAGGAGCAGAAAGAGAGCGCCTGCAAGAAAGTATTCTCCCGCACGGCCAAACCGCTGATAGATACTACCGAGCAGCAGCCCCACCAGAAACATGAACAGCAGGAGGACAAAGTAGACCCAGAACTGCCCCAGGGGCAAGCCGCCTTTCACATAACTTGGGTCTGAGCGCACACAGGCTGCGTTGTGATAGTATGACCAGCAAAACCGCCGCAGCGGCGAGCCATCACTGAAAAATGGGAGGTGGAAGAAGTGGAGGCCGATACCCCAGTTCTCGATCACATTCGCCTCGATGAACGACAGCAATCCCAGCAAGATCGCCCAGGCGGCGCTGAGCGCGGTACCCATAGCCAGAGTACCCAGGATGAAATCCCTCCTGAGTGAGCCAAAGCCAACGGCAAACGGAAACGCCCGAATGATGGCGCCAATGCCTGTGAGCAGCATCACGAAATAGAAGGTAGCCAGCGCGCCGGTATAGACAGGTGTTGCGCCTCCAAAGAGCATGTTAACTGAGAGAGTAATGAACAGGCAAATGGCGAAGCCATCGCCCAAAACGCTCAATGGGATCGTAAACCAAGTTCCCCGATCCCTGACGTGCATAGCCATGACGCTTGTGATACGGTTCATCGAACTCCCACCGCCTTTCTTGCGGGTGGTTCGCCAGTCAGATAGGCGATCAAGTGCTGCAACGAGACTGGGGCGACTTCCAGGCCGAGCGCCTCAGCATGCTGACGGTCTTCTCCATTCCCATCGCTCATGACGGTGGTCGACGCCAGGCCGCCCAACAGTTCGCGGTTGAGCGTTTTCTTGTCAACCGTATAATTGTCAACTTTGGCCGCCGGGCCGACGACGGTAAACGCCCGTCCACGCAGCGCCTCGGCCTCATCATCAAGGATCAACTTGCCCTGGTCGAGGACGAGAATATGCTCCAACAGCCGACTGACCTCATCGATCAGATGTGTGGACAGGATGATTGTGCGCGGATGTTCGGCGCAATCTTCGAGCAGCCGATGATAAAAAAGGCCCCTGGCGATGGCGTCCAGGCCCAGGTAGGGTTCATCGAAGATGGTCAGCGGCGCGCGGCTGGCAAGGCCAACGATGGCGCCTGCTGCGGAGAGCATCCCTCTTGACAGCGCCTTCATCCGCCGGTTCAACGGCAAGCGAAACTCTTCGGCCAGGGCAAGGGCGTACTTGCGATCCCATTCAGGGAAGAACAGCGCGGCCTGATGAAACACGTCGCACACCCGATAGGAATTGGGATATTTCTGCGTGTCCTTGACGAAGCAGACCCGGCTCAGCACATGGCTGTTTTCATAGGGCGCTTCCCCAAATACCTTTACCTCGCCGCTATAGTCGAAAAGCTGCGCAGTGATAATCTGCATGACTGTCGTTTTGCCAGCGCCATTGCGCCCCAGCAGCCCGTAGACTTTCTCCGCTTCGACAGAGAAGCTCACCTGATTGACGGCAGTGACATGGCCAAAGGACTTGGTCAGGTCTCTCACCTCGACTATCTTACTCATGACACTTTGACCTCCTGGTGGATCATCTCGATCAATGCCTCTCTCGTAATGCCCAACTTTTCGGCTTCCTGGAGCATCGTCTTAACGTATTGCTCGAAAAACTTTTCGCGATGCTTTTCCAACAGGCGGGCGCGTGCTCCTGAAGCCACATAGATGCCAAGCCCGCGCCTTTTGTAAAGAATGCCCTGGTCTACCAGCAGGTTTACGCCCTTTGCCGCCGTCGCCGGATTGATCTGGTAGAACGATGCGAACTGATTCGTGGAAGGAACCTGCGATTCTTCGCCCAGTTCTCCTGCGATAATGTCGTTTTCGATCCGCTCGGCAATCTGTATAAAGATTGGGCGGCTATCGTCTATAAAATGCTCCATCGCCTCTTCACTTATGTGGTTAGCTATTCATGTAACTAACCATACCACGGAGAGGAGTGATTGTCAAGAGTGGATTCTCATCGGCGACAAAGAGAGGACACCAGCGAGTGTATTCAGTGGCGAGCGGCGCTCCTGCGGTAGGGCTGTTGGAAAGGAGAATCAGTTTTAAGACAAAAAAAGCTCCCCATGTCAGGGGAGCCACTAGGAGCCGGATAGACCCAGGCCGACTAATACCAGATGGCGCGCGGGAAGTGGTTTGCCGTCAGCAGATAGGCGCGTTCATCGGACTCGATGAGCAGCTTGTGCATGAGCACCACGTCCGCATCGGGTAAGCCGTTTGACGCCGGTTGCACGCACAGGCGCTCACGCAACTCATTGTGCTCGATCACCTGCACCTGCCCCGGCCCGCGAGGTATTCGATAGATACGACCCGGTATAGAAGGGCTGGGAACATCCAGGTAGCCGTTCATGCACAACGTAAGATATTGCTCCTGGCCGAGCAAATGGCGCAACAACGTTTCTGCTGTGCGCTCGGCGGGCGCGGGCCACCAGGGATGGAGCCGCAACTGTGGCCAGACGCGCGTTCGAAAGAACGGCGTATCGGCGAACAGCCCGACGAATTTGAGCAGCAACATCAGCAGTATCACGGTGATGATGGAGCCTGCTACGATATTCGCCATATAGAGCATTGAGAGCGTCAGCCTCCCACTACTCGTGGGATCATCACGATCTCTTCGGCGGCGGGGTCGAATCGTTCGATGCGTTCAGCCGGTCGATCCGGCGCCACTTTGACTGCGGTCGCCCCGCGCATCCGTTGCTCGGCGAAAATACGTTCCGCTTCGCGAATGGCGGCCTGCGCATCGAGATCGCCCTGCTCGGCGGCGGAACGATCCCATACGATGCGATCATCTCCATGATGTGACAATACTCGCAAGACACCCATTGACGCTTTCTCCTCTACGCTAGGCCAGGAAACGGGTTCGATCTCGTCCCTGGCGCCAACCCGCCTGATAGACCTTGTTGTGTACGATTGTGTACACTTGTGACTGACTGACCGACTGACTGACTGACTACGGGAGACGTTGAGTTGTGTGATGAATGAGCGATGGATAAACCGGGTGAGAAGCGGCGGAAAATGACGTCGCTGGTATGAGGTGGTTATCTTGTATTGCTACCAAGTGTAACCCACGCCAGTCAAGAATGTCAACCTTCCCAGGGCAATTCACAAAATCCCCCTGCGTTTCTCATCATCGTATCGTGGCGCCCGGCGTTCCCGGCGACTCCTTCCTGCCAATGAGGCGCCCAGAGGGACTACCTCCGTGGCGCTTCCGCTCGTTTCTTTTTACAATACTGGTTACACCGCTGGCGCTACGCGACAACGCTCCTGGTCTTATGTAGCCTCGAATGAGCGGACGCGCGTGGCGTGGGCGACGGTAGGCATCCCGCAGATGCGGCGCCAACACCTGCTTGCCGCTTGAAAAGTCCTTGCAAATCAAAGGTGAAATGTCTGTGCGACGTCCTCTTTCAGGCGCAGTGATCGCCGCCCTGTTGATTCTCTTTGTGGTCAGTGGGCTGATGGCAGGCGCGCTGACTCGCCTGGTCATTACCTCGCCCTCCATCATCCTGGTTGGGCGTGGCGCTCCCTCGCCCACGCCACGCACGTCTGTCGCCAGCCCAACCGCCACCCAGGCGCCCTCTCAGGTGACGGGCCAGTTCATCCTGAATATCAGCGTCACGCCAAAGAGCGCAGCCCCCGGCCAGACGATGCAGGTGGTGGTGGTGGCTACGCGCGATGATGGGCAAACGCCAGTCGCCGGGCTGCTGTGCTCCCTCCAGGCTGACAGCCACTTCGGGCCGCCGCTGCTCACGCAGTGGCCGTCCCCTGTCACTACCGACGCTACAGGACGCGCTGCCTGGACACTTACCGTTCCCAACAGTGCGCCGGGAACCTATACTATTGGAGACTATGCGAAGGGGATTGGATGGAGTTATCGCGGCTATATCGCCGTGATCATCACTTGATGATAGAAGACTCCGTGTTCACCCATGGCTCACTCATGGCTCACTCATGGCTCACTCATGCGCCTGACGCTCCGCCCTGTTCATAGCGCCGAAGCATCCCGAAGAAACGAGGAAAAGCATGCCTACCACCCGCGCCACTCGCAACGCCAAAGCTACCGCGCCATCCGCAGCTACAGCTACTACACAGCCAACTCCACCCGCCCAGCGCCAGCCAGAGAGCCAGGAAGAGCAGCGTGCCCGCATGGCGGAGATCACCGACGCGCTCCGCCAGCAATATCCCGACGCGCATTGTTCGCTTGAGTTTGAGACGCCGCTGCAATTGCTGGTGGCGACCATTCTGGCGGCGCAATGCACGGATGAGCGTGTGAACATGGTGACGAAAACGCTCTTCAAGAAATACCCTACCGCTGCCGACTACGCCAACGCCGACCCCAGCGAACTGGAAGCCGACATCAAGCAGATCGTCTTTTATCGCAACAAGGCGAAGAATATCCGCGCGATGGCGACTATCCTGGTGAGCAGATACAACGGCGAGGTTCCACGCACGCTGGCCGAGGTGGCTGCGCTGCCGGGGGCGGCGCGCAAAACAGCAAACGTCGTGCTGGGCAACGCCTATGGGATTATTGAGGGCATGGCAGTGGATACGCATGTTGGGCGGCTTGCGCGCCGCATGGGATTCACCATCAGCGAAGACTCCGTGGTCATCGAACAACAATTGACGCAGCTTGTTCCCAAGGAGATGTGGGTATTGTTCTCGCACTTGCTGATCTATCATGGGCGAGCTGTCTGCCAGAGTCGCAAGCCACTCTGCGATCAGTGCGTGCTTGCGGCGAAGTGCCCGAAGGTTATCTAGGGGCCGGGCCGATTGGCTTGACGTGATTTGGCGCACGGTCATACC
Organism: Pseudomonadota bacterium; assembly: GCA_021324535.1. GTDB lineage: Bacteria > Chloroflexota > Ktedonobacteria > Ktedonobacterales > JADMIN01 > JAJPIU01. The sequence continues at coordinate 37,694 of JAJPIU010000070.1, read as the reverse complement.
ATATACAAAGCTGAGGGCTGCCCTGCGTTCAGGCGTCGGCCCACGCAGAACAGCGTGATGGCGCGCCGATTGGCGGCGTATTCTTGTTTTGGTATTTTGGTGTTACGAGGACGCCCACGGAAGGTAACATACAATGCTGACAAACCCAACAGAGGGAACGCAAGACCCTAACGCAGCTCATCGCATTGCTGCGGAAATCATTGCAATACGTCGCCAGCGGGCCAATAGCCTCCTCACTCAGATGGTCATTACCGCCGTGCTGGTGGCGATTGCCTTTGGCGCTGGCTGGTTTAGCAACGCCGCCGTCAATCAGGATCGCTACATCTCAGACCCCAATGAGTTGCTGATTCATCAGGCGTGGCAAGACATCACCCAGCAGTATGTCGTCACCAGCGCGATCAATAAGAAGCAGATGGCCTATGATGCCATCAGTGCGATGACCAATTCGCTCGGCGATACCGGCCACAGCCGCTTCGAGACGCCCGAAGAGTACGCCGCAGAGAATCAGTCGTTGAACAACGGCCCGAACGAGGGCATCGGCGTCTCTCTCGGCGGAGGCGGCTCGACGCCCATCACGATTGAGATTGTCTATCCCAACTCCAACGCCGCTAAGGCAGGGCTGAAGGCTGGCGACCAGATTGACGCCGTCAATGGGCAATCCACCAAGGGCATGTCGGTAGATCAGGTGGGCGCGCTGATTCGCGCGACCGGCACGAATCGTTTCACGTTGACCATCACGCGGCCAAGTACCCATAAGACGTTTCCCGTCACGCTTCGTCGTGGGCAGTTCACTGTGCCGACCGTTGAGACGTTCTACATCCCCGGCACGACGCTGGTAGACATCCAGTTGACACAGTTCACTACAACCGCAGATTCAGACCTGCGCAGCGCCATCCAGGATGCGATAAACAGGCATGTCACGGGCATCATCTTTGATCTGCGTGGCAACCCAGGTGGACTGCTTGATCAGGCTGTTGACGTGGCGAGCGAATTCATCCCCTATAAGTCGGGCGAGAACGTACTGATCGTCAAGACACGCACCACTGAGCAAGATTACCCCGTCAACCAGGGTGGGCTGGCGACCAACATTCCATTGGTGATTCTGGTGGATAACGGCACGGCCAGCGCAGCGGAGATTACAACGGGCGCCATCGCGGTGGATCGCCCCAGCGTGCATGTGGTCGGCCAGACGACGTTTGGCACCGGTACTGTGCTCTATCCCCTGCCGCTGGCCGATGGCTCGGTGTTGCTGCTGGGCCTTGCGGAGTTCTACCTGCCTAACGGGCAATCCATTTACCATCATGGCTTTGTGCCCGACCAGCAGGTGAAGCTCCCCGGCACGGTCACGCCGCTGACGCCGCTCGTCGCGCAGTCCGAGAATCTGACGGCGAAACAGGTGCAGCAATCGGGGGATACACAATTGTTGACGGCGATCAACGATCTTAGCCACTAGACAGACCTAACCCCCTGACCCTTTCCCAGCGATGGGAAGGGGAACCTCAGGCGCTATCTGGCAAAGAGGGCAGGAGTGAACATGGAAAACGAGCCGGGCGACATTCCTGTCCCGCCAATTGCTGTAATCCGCGAAAGCGGGACTGAGCCGGACACGGCGCGGCTGGTGTGGGATCCGCTGCGGGGGGAGTATCTGGCGCAGGCGCCTGGGCGGATGCAACGGCGCGAGGGCGCGACCGAGTGCGCCTTTTGCGCCGATCTCACGTCGGAGAGGATTCCCACCTGGGCGCAGGCGTGGATTCGTCCCAACGACTTTCCGGCGTTTCGTCCGCCGACAGGCGAGTGCTATCTCCTGATCTACAGTCGGCAGCATGATCGCACGTTCGCCGAACTGAGCGTTCCTGAGGTGACGCTGGTGATTGGCCTCTGGCAGCGGATCTATGCCGAACTGGCTCCGATATATCCCTGTGTGATGACCTGGGAGACGAGCGGCGCGGCCATCGGTCAGACGCAGACCCACCCGCACGGCCAGACCTATGCGTTGTCGGTCATCCCTGATACGCTGGCGCGCGAGATGGTGGCCATCGAGCGGGCGGCGACCAATGGTGAAGTGTGTCCGTTTTGTGTGGCTGCGCGTGATGAGGCGGATGGAGAGCGGCGTGTGTTTGTTGGCGCCCATTGGGTTGGCTTTGTTCCAGCGTTTGCGCGCTATCCCTATCAGGTTCAGCTTGTGGCGCGCCAACATATGAGCGCGATCACCGGCTTTCCGTTGGGTGGCCCGATGGCGACCGAACTGAGCGATGCGCTGTTGCGCATTGTGCGGGCATATAATGTCGTCTTTCAGGCGCCGATGCCCTATATGCTGGCAATCCACCAGCTTGCCGACGAACGCTTTCACCTGCATCTCGAACTCTTGCCGGTGGGACGCGCGCCGGGCAAGCTCAAACTGGCGGCCAGCAGCGAGATGGCGTGGGATTTCTGGCTGAATGACTCGCTGCCCGAAGCGAAGGCCGCCGAGCTACGAGCGTTGATATGATAATGGAATAGATTTGTGAGAGGCAGAGGCGCCAATGCCAAACTCTCAACATGCGTTTCAGCTTCACATGCCAGCGCCCGCGCGCTCCGCGAAGAACGGCTACTGGCGATACCTGGCGGCTGGCGACCACGCGCGCAAGAGCGCCCCGCTCTGGGTCGCCTGGGCGGCGGGGCGCGCCAACCTGATTGGTGAGCATACCGATTACAACCTGGGCTGGGTCTTGCCTGTTGCGCTCGACCGTGTGATCGCGCTGGCAGGGCGGCCCTCCAACATGCCCATCGCGCGTCTCTATTCGCTGCATCACCAGCGCATGGCCAGCTTCTCGCTCGCGGCGGACGCGCTGGCTGACGATACACAGCAGGCGGCGCTTCCCTACTGGGCGCGGTTCATTCGTGGCGTCTGGCGCGAATTGATGGAGCTTGACGCCTTGCCGCCGATGAACTATGCGGCAGGGTTCAGCGCGGCGATAGGCGGCAATATTCCCGTTGGTGGTGGTCTGAGCTCATCGGCGGCGCTGGAGGTGGCTGCTGCGACGTTTGCCCAGGCATTGGGCGCGCGTGGCCTGCCCCCGCTGACGGTGGCGCATCTTTGCCAGCGCGCCGAGCAACGCAGCGTGGGTGTGCGGGTAGGCATCATGGATCAGGCGGCGTCGTGCCTGGGGCGACCAGGACACGCTATTCTGCTGGACTGCCGCTCGCTGGCATATGAGTACGTGCCTGTGAATCTGCCCGACCTTGCGCTGGCGGTCTTTGATACGCGCGTGCCACATACGCTGGCGACATCGGGCTACAACGAACGCCGTGCCCAGTGTGAGGAGGCGGTCGCTCTTCTGGCGTCGATCCTTCAGGCCGAAACGCTGGGGCGCGAGGTCAGTTCGCTGCGCGACATCACCAGCGATGACCTTGCCCGGCATGGCGACGCGCTGTCCGAGGTGTTGCTGCGGCGGGCGCGGCATGTGGTGAGCGAGAACGCGCGAACGCTCGCGGCGGCGGAGGCGCTGCGCGCTGGCGACGGCGAGGCGCTTGGCGCGCTCTTGTACGCCTCGCACGCCAGCCTGCGCGACGATTACGAGGTAAGCTGCCGGGAACTCGACGTTGTGGTGGAGATCGCGCGGGAAACGCCTGGTGTGCTTGGTGCGCGAATGATGGGCGCGGGGTTTGGCGGCAATGCGCTTGTCCTCGTGCGGCAGGCAAGTCTGGTTGCGCTCGAAGCGCGCCTCTCCGCAGAGTATTCGCGTCGTACTGGCCGCATAGGCGCTTTGCGTCCCTGCCGGATCGGCGGCCCGCCTGAGCATGCGCGTATGCAACGAGGTGAGCGATGATGGTGTTTCTTGAGACTGAGCGGTTGATCCTGCGGCGGCTCACCCTGGATGATGTAGACAACCTGTATGCGTTGGATAGCGATCCTGAGGTGATGCGCTATCTCAGCGGTGGCGCGCCGACCCCGCGTGAGATGATTGCGCAGGAGGTTCTTCCGCGCTTTATGAGCTACTATGATCGCTCCAATGGGTTGGGCTTCTGGGCAGCCATTGAGAAATCAACCGGCGACTTCCTCGGCTGGTTTGGCTTGCATCCTGAGGATGACGCCGCGCCGGATGTGCTCTCGCTGGGCTATCGGCTGCGGCGGGCCGCCTGGGGCAAGGGCTACGCCACCGAGGGCGCGCGGGCGTTGATCCGTAAGGGATTCGAGAGCTATGGCGCCGTGCGCGTGACTGCAACGACGTATCAGGACAACCTTGCCTCGCGGCGGGTGATGGAGAAACTTGGCATGACGCTGACGCGCACGTTTCGCCCGACTCTCGCCGACCTGATGGCCCTCGGAACATATTACATCGCGCCCGACGAAGCTGAGCAGATGGTCTGGGATGGCGACGACGTGGAGTATACGCTGGCCAGAGCTGACTTTGAGCTATCATCAGAACGTGGCGCAGCACAGCAGGCTCAGGCGTGATTATTCGCTTGACCACCCAAGAACTGAGGAACCCGCTATGCCTACTCACTATCATCCACAGAGAAGGAACGCCCGGGAGCAGGGCGACGCTGAGAAAAACCAGGGTGAACGCCTGCAAAAGTATCTTGCGCGCGCCCGCATCGCCTCGCGCCGACGCGCAGAAGAGTTGATCCTGGCGGGGGCCATCACGGTGAATGGCGAGATCGTGCGCGAGTTGGGGACGCGCGTCAATCCTGAAACAGATGAGGTGCGCGTGAATGGACGGCTGGCGCGCCCAACCGAGACGGCGATCACTATCATGCTCAACAAACCGCTGAACACTGTGACGACGGCGCACGACCCTGAAGGACGCCGTACCGTGCTCGATCTGCTTCCGGCGCAGTGGGTGGCCGAGCGGGTCTATCCCGTTGGGCGGCTGGATCGCGACACCGAGGGGGTGTTGTTGCTGACAAACGATGGCGACCTGGCGCTCCGGCTGACGCATCCACGCTATGAGCTGACGAAGGAATACGAGGCGCTGGTGGAGGGCAGGCCATCCGTCCAGGCATTGCGGCGACTGGAACGCGGCGTCATGCTGGAAGGCGATACGCGCCCGACTGCGCCTGCCCGCGCATGGATCATCGAACCGGCGGGCGAGCTGACCTGGGTAGGGCTGGAACTGCATGAGGGGCGCAATCGCCAGGCGCGCCGTATGTTTGATGCAGTGGGCCATCCCGTTCGGCGGCTGATTCGCACGCGCGTGGGGCCGCTCATGCTTGATGGGCTGGCGCCCGGCGCGTCGCGGTTGCTCACAGAGGAGGAGATAGCCAAATTGCAAGCGGGGGAAGCAGCGCAGTAAGCGCCTCAGGTTTCTTGTATCTTGGCATATAATTCCCACCAAAACGCTATCTCAGCGAAAGCGACGAAGGCAATAAGATGGATACCACCCAAACATCTCAACCGAGAAAGAAATCGCTTGATCCACATCTGCTCATCAGCGACCGGGGACTGTGGATAATGTGCGCGTACAAAGCGGTTACCCCATTTGGAACGTGGTCGGCGATTGGATCACGCGCCACTATAACGACGCCGCAGTGATCGCCGATTATCAGCTTGATCCTGCCGAGTGGGAGGCTGCCAAGCAATACTATCTAGAACATAAGGCTATTTTCGACGCGCGAATCATCACAAATTCGCAACCTGATGCTGCTAATGATACTCCACCGTTGCGAACCGTTGAGGAGTATTTTGCGTGGCTGGCGCAAAACAGCGAAGGGGACATCTAAGCGATGGCTTCGCTGCTTGTTGATGAAGGCATTGGACGCGATCTGCTTCAGGCGCTTGTCGCGCAGAGTTATCAGGCTATCCATTGGCTTGATAGTGGCCACAAAGGCGCTCACGACGCATTGGTATTTCTTGCGGCCCAACAGCGCAGTCTTACCATTTTTACCCATAATCTTTTACCCATAATCACGATGACTATGTGTTCCTGCGTCCGCCTGGGCTATATGGGGCCACCGAGATCACCAGGGCGTCATTGCGCCGTGTAAACATAAGAACCAATTGACGCCAACTCTATTGTTTCCCGTTCTGTTGCGCTACTGCCAGGACACTTCGTCCTTTGTCAACCGAATCGAACTGTTTTGAAGAGATCATGACGCAATGATGAAGAAACGCCACATCCAGAGCAGCAGCAGCACGAGCGTCGCCGCCAGCGTGATCGCCTGTGCGCCAAGCGCCGCCTGATTTGCCTGTCGTGCAGGGCGCTTTCGCCCGTTGCGCTGCGCCACCGCCACCGCCTGTTTCACCCGCTCCGCATCGGGGGCAGTATTGGCAAGCCGCTCGTATTCTTCCTTCGCCAGTTTCAATGCGGGCGCCAGCCGTGCATCCTCACGCACGGTCTCAAATGTCCCCGGCTGGCTGATATACCACAATGTATAGTACGGCGCGATGTCATACGCCTCGGCAAGCAGCTTGAAGACCTGCGCCCGCGTCGTCAGGTCGTCCTGGGGGATAACATTCCCCTCCTCATCCTGGGTAAGCATGCTGCTTGCCGCTTCTTCGATCAGCGCCATCGCCCGCAGTGTCGCGTTGTGGCGGGCGATCTTTTGCATCTCGGCCAGCCGCGCGTCAGCCTCGTCGAGTAACTTCTGTGCGCGCTCAGCGCGCGCCAGCGTCGTCAGGCAGAGCATATGGCTCATGGGATGCGCCAGCGGCAGGAGCGAGCCAACATCGGTGAGGCCCGCGCGCGCCAGCGCCTCCGCCTCGGCGGGCATGCCACGCGCCAGCATCACCGACGCCATCGTCGCCAGCGCGTTCACCGACCGCTCGCGGGTGAGGTCGAGCGCCAGCCGCGCCGCCTGAACCGCCTCGTCATAGCGGTTGAGTCGTAGCAACGCCTGTGCGCAGTTGGCGATGGTTTCGGGGTCTGGCGAGGCGCGCATGGCTTCCAACGCTGCGTCGAGCGCGGTGTCCCACTGGCCCAGCGCCAGCAAAATGGTAGTATGGCGGTTCAGCCACACGAGGCGACGTGACCCCAGCCACGCGCCCTCGCCGCGCACGTTGAGCGATTGCTCGCAGAGTGACAGCGCCTCGGCGTAGCGCCCACGGCGTATCAGCGCGTCGGCGCGTGCGGCGGGCGAGAGCCAGCGCGCCACGCGCAAAAACGCCAGCCAGGCGATAACCCCCAACAGCGGCGTTCCTTGCAGCGGACGTCCCAGCCAAAACGAGACGATCATGGGCAGCCCGACGACCACCGCCCAGGTGAGGGGGGCCAGAATGGCAAACAGGCGGCTACGGTCGCGCGAGACGGTCAGCACACTGTTGATAGCGCTGGCTCTGCTCATGGGGATTATCCTTCATCAGTCGCGTTCATTACTCAAGATCACTCAATATTGGGCCTGTTGGCGCGATCCGCATATCCGGGCGCTCGGCGTACTCCAGTGGTAGTGGCATAGTCTCATCTGTTTGTATTTTACCATGTGTCTGCTCATCTGGCGTGGTCTCTGACGCAGTTGGTGGCGCGGCGAAGGCAGGCAAGGCTGGCTGAGAGTCACTTGCCGTAGCGGGCGCGGGCGCGTTGGAGCGAGTGAGCGCACGAATGGTGACATAGAGCAGCAGCAGGTTACGTAGCGCAACGGTTGGCATGAACTGCCAGCCAAAGGTGACAGTCTGGATGGGATTGCGCAGTCCGTAGAGATAGGGAAAGATGGTTGTGGTGAGCGCGCAGATGATCAACCAGACGAGATCAACCCCCTCTTCCGCCGCGACGAACGGGACGACCCAGATGAGATACTGCGGACTAAAGATTTTGTTCGTCACCAGCACGGCGCACAGGCATGCGATGAACGCCTGGCCGATGGTCAACTTGCCGAGCGCCTGCCGCCAGTACGACCACAGGCAGCCCGCGACAAGCGCCGCCGCCGAGAGTGGCTTGAGAATGACATCGAGCGGGCCGACGTAGTTGAGCGAGACAAACGAGAAATCGGCGTGCGCGGGAATGCCGACCAGCGTGCCCAGCCAGAGCAACGTGGCAGGAGTAGATTCGACCTGGAGCGGGCGATTGTTGGCATAGGTAAAGCCGGTCAGCGCGCCCGCCGGATTTAGCGCCAGCGCCACAAGAAAGCCGACCGCGACGCCACCAAGCCCCACCGCCATCCCCTCGGCCACGCGCCACGCCTCCTGTGAGCGCCACACTGCCGCGATAGCCGCTCTCAGCCGCGCGGGCAAACCGGCAATTGATCGCGCCGCTGGCACCTGGGCGAACACTTGTAGCATGTTGGGAGCGCCAATCGTTCGCCATTGCTCGATGGCTACCAGCGGCAGCAGAAAGATAGGATAGAGCTTGAGCAACACGCCCACTGCCAGCAGCAGATACGCCTCGGTGTAGCGCCGCCGCTGGGCTGCCCAGAGCGCCGCAAGCGTCACCAGCGCCGGAAAGATGTCGAAGCGTTCGAGGACGGTGGCCGCCGCACCAATCACCAGATAGACGAAATAGGCAAGCGCGCGTCGCCTGCCCGCGAACCGGCGCACGCCAAGATAGCCCAGCAGCACAAACGCGCCCATCCAATAGGTGAAGACGGACTGGTAATCGGCAAGGGGAGGAACAAGCGTCAGCGAGAAGGGAACGATGGCTAGCGGAGGATATTCCACAGGAAACGAGCGAAACAGGGGATACTGTGTCCAGAAGGCCAAGGCGTAACTGTGGTACTCAAAGACATCGCCGTTGGGCAACCGCCAGATGGCGACCGAGATGCGTCGCACGGCGATCAGGATGAGCGCCAGCACGGCAACCTCCAGCGAGGCAATGGAGGCGCTCCGCATAGTCCGCATGGTATGCACAGCATGCGCACGGCGTTGATTGCCTTCATCCGAAGATGACGCCGACGCGCCCCTGTGTGGCGACTGTGGCGGCGTATGCTCTGTGCGGCTCATGCGCGAACGATCCCATTCCTGTCTCTTGGGCGCGATACCCGATATACCCAGGCAGACTATCTGCGACGACGATGACTATTCCCTGGGGTATAGTATCACGGAAAAGGAGGTGAGAACACCTCTGGTAGCCCTGTGAGCAGAAAGCCACCACACAGATGCGGATCAGTTTTTCGACGGGAACGTTTTACCATCACCCCTTTGCCTACAGCCTTGCCCTGGCGCGTGATGTTGGCTTCGACGGCATCGAGGCGGCGCTAGGCATAGAATATCTGCTGAAAGGCGCGCATGCGCTTCGCATGCAATCCGAGCGGATGGGTGTGCGCGTGTTGAGCGTTCACCCTCCGCTGCTGCCGTTCCCTGGCTGGCCGCGCACCCTTCAGCGGGCGATTCCACGGGCGGTAGGGGCAGCGCGCATGCTTGGCGCGGGTGTGTGCGTCGTACATACGCGCTTTCTCATTGGCGAGCATACTCCACGCGCCGGGCAGTATACGGCGGCGTTGCGCGCCGGGCTGGCGGCAGGCCAGGGCGAGGTCGCCATTGGCATCGAGAGCAGCCAGTATAAGAAACGCCGCCCGCGCAAACGCTACTATCTCGATGACCTGACGACGCTGACCCGCTTCGCGCAGGCGCGCGGATGCGCAATCACGTTCGATACCTGTCATGCAGGCGCAAATGGCGAGGATTTGCTGGCCTGCTATGAGATCGTGCGGCCTGTGCTGCGCAACATTCACCTGAGCGATGTGGTCTGGCGCGACGGGGAGGCGCTGACCCACCATATGCCCGGCGAGGGCATGCTGGCGTTGCGTCCGTTTCTGGCGTCGCTGGCGCGCGACGGCTACGATGGGCTGGTGACGCTTGAGCTTGGCCCCAACGAGGTTGGTTGGTGGGATCGCCGCCATGCGGAGCGACGGCTCGCTCAGGCGCTCGACTTCGTGCGCTCGGCAATTACCTTGCCTGTCGCCCATGCTTCTGTTGCTGGCTCACCCTCCTCTGGCGGCTCGTAGCCGATGCACAGAGCAATGGCGGCGACGAGCCGCCGTAGTTCTTGTGTGGAGAGCGCGCCGATGCGATGTGTGAAACGCGAGAGTGCGACCGTTTTCACTTGAAAGGCGTCTGCGCCCGAATCTTTGTCAAGGCCATGCCCTGCTGAAGCGTCGAGGTAGACAAACCAGGGAACACGCGCGTACGCTGGCTTCCACTCGGTGATCGGCGTGACAATGCGCAGCGGGAGACGCCCTACCGCTGCGACGCTCACAACGACCGCCGGGCGTAGCTTTTGTATCTCTGTTGTATCTCTGCGCCTACTGATAGATCGAAGCGCACCATCCAGATCTCGCCGCGCTGTGACATAGGCTGTGTTGCATGCGCTTCTGAATCATTCCCAATCGGCGTAGAGGTCATCGCTTTGCTTCCCTCGCTCCTCTGCGAAGGCTTCGTGGTCGGTTAGCGCCGGGTCGGTGTGGTAGTGGCGCTCGGCCAGCAGCGCCGCAATGGCTAGCGCCTGATGTCACTCCGGCTCAGGCAGGCGTAACAACTCATGGGGATCGGTCGACAGGTGAACCAGATCGAGCAGCGTTTCATACATCTCCCACGGGAGCATAGCAACTTCCAGGCGTCCGTTTTCCGTCAGGATCGCCGTTTGGTGTGTATCTGCCAGATGGTGGGCCAGCGCATACAGCTGGTTGGCCGCGTCATTGATGGGGAGTCCGAGCATGGTGATCGTGTCCTTGCTGTAGTAGGCTCCTCACGTCATAGTAGCATATCACCTGGTGAATATGCGCGCGGCCCATGCCGCCCGAAAGTACGCTGCCGGTTGGAGGATGCGCCACGCTTCGCTACAATGGGGGGGATACGCAAAATGTAGCATGTGGCCCAGGGAGGTGATAGAGGGATGTGGCGACAACCTGGAAGTGGATACGCGAACAGCCCTATCTGGCGTCTCTTCATGGTGGCGTTGCTGGCGTGCGTGTTGGCGCTGGCCGCCTGTAGCAGCGGAGGGGGTGATCCCACGCAAGCGGCGCAGACGCCTGCATCGAACCTTTCGGTCATCGCGCGGCCTGCTCAGTTGGCGCCCTATCACATCTTTGTGACCGATCTCGCGAGTGGCAATGTCGCCGAGCTAGGCGTGCGCACGTATCACAATGCGGCAAGCGTGCACGGATTGGGACTTTCGACCGATAGGCATTGGCTCTATGCGACCGACGTGGCTGACAACCAACTGCTGGCGTATCCCTTCAACGGCGCGGCGCTTGGCGCGCCGAAGCGGGTGACGGTTGGCTCATTCCCCGCGCATATGGTGAACACGCTCGATGGTAAGCGCATCTTCGTGACGGATTTTCAAGGGTCGAGCGTTTCGGTAATTGATACGGCGACCTGGACGGTGGAGAAGACGATTGCCACTCCGGCTGGCCCGCATGGCATTGTGCTTTCGCCCGATGGCCGCTACGCTTATGTGGCCTGCTACGACGCGGGAAGCATCATTGCGATTGATACGGCAAACGAGCGCATCGCCGCGACGATCCCCTTGCCGACTGGCGCGCATCCCTATGGCGTGGCGATCAGCCCGGATGGGCGGGATGTTTATGCCGCCGATAACTTCCTCAGCCGCCTCTATGCAATCAATACCCTTACGAATACGGTGATTGCCTCACTTGCCATTGGCCTACATCCGGCGCTGATCGCGCGTTCGCCGGATGGTCATACGCTGTATGTCGCCAATGGGGTAAGCCACAGCGTCAGCATCGTGAATATTACCCAGCCTGACATCCCTGCCATTGCGGGAACGGTAACGGTCAGCGGCTATCCGCATGGGCTGGCGGTCACACCGGATGGCCGCTATGTGGTGGTTGCGCAGCAGTATGGCAAAACGCTCAGTGTGATCTCAACGCAAAGCGATTCGGTCGTCAGCGTGATCACCGGCATGCAGTATCCAATAGATGTGCTGATCACGCCGTGATCTGTTCGTGGTCAGCCTGATGGGCGGCGAAAGCAAAGACCGCTCTCATATCTTCCTCTATCTTCCTCGGACAGGAATGGATAGGCGTCCAGGATGTCCTCGATGCTTCCAGAGCTATTTACAATGTCCTATAGGTTAGGTATCCTATAGTGATGAGCAGCGATAAGGCATGGGAAAGACAGAGGTTACGGTGTTGCAGGTTGATGTACAAGAAATGGAAAAACAGGCAAGAGCACTCGTGACGGGAGTCGGAAGCGCCACAGCCAGCTCTCCAAACGAGGCGAGCCTTCGGCATGAGATAGAGAACTGTTTAGAGGCAGCTTGTGCCGCGCTGTCAATCCCATGGACGCCGTTCCAACTTGATAGAACTCTCAAGAGGGCGGATGGTAATGTGCGTTTTGCTGATGTTTCCCATGGAGCTGTCATTATCGAATACGAACCGCCACACTCTTTCAGGGGAAGGTCGGGCGCGGAGTTGCGCCACGCAAAGCAACAAGCTGAAGAATACGCAATACTCCTCTCTGCCGAAGAAGGTAGACCAATTCGTGAGTATACGCTGGTGGCGTGGGACGGATCCCATATTGGGTTTGGCGCGTACACCACTGAGGGTTTTCAATGGGGGGCGATTGCTCTGTTCGATGACACGCAAGCAAAACGGCTGCTCACTCACCTCCATGAGAATGGAATGCCATTGGTGCATCCTCAGTTACTAAGTGCTCTCGTTGGGCCGGACTCGATGCTGGGGAGTGCTTTGCTTCCACACTTCTTCCAAGCCATTCTTGACGCTGCCTCCATGCCAGAGACCACTAAGGCAAAACTGCTCTTCACCGAATGGAAGCGGCTCTTTGGTCAAGTGATCGGTGTACAATCTGACGCGCTCAAAAACCTTCTGAGGGAGCAAGGTCTACGCCACAAGGCTCACTATGAGCAGGATACGGCGGCATACTTATTCGCGCTTAACTCATATATTGCCCTGATAGCGAAATTCGTTGCTGCCCTGGCTCTGCCAAGCGTTTCGGAAGATATTTCGAACGTCACCGTGCCCATCTATCAACGTATCTGGGCATTGGAAAGTGGCCAACTGTTTGCAGGCGCAGGCATCAGCAATATGCTGAATGGTGATTTCTTCTCCTGGTACGCTGAGCACGAATATTGGGACAGGTTTGCTTCGCCGATAGCACATATTATTGACCGACTCTCAGCTGTAAGTTTTGACATCACTCGCAAGTCGCCCGACTCGACTCGTGACCTCTTCAAAGGATTGTATATGAGCTTTGTGCCTCGGGCGGTACGTCATGCGCTTGGAGAATTTTACACACCAGACTGGCTGGCGGCGTATGCGCTTGACTTAGTAGGGTGGGATCCGGCGAGAGGGTTAATAGACCCAACGGTTGGATCAGGGACGTTTGTGTTGGAGGGGCTAAAACGTCGCTTGATGACAGCAAATTCAAAGACAACCGCCGGTGAGTTGCTGGACGGGTTGGCCGGGATGGATCTTAACCCACTGGCTGTCCTGGCGGCGCGCGCGGCCCTGGTTGTCTTTCTTGCTAAACGACTGGATCCCGCGCGTCCTGTTCGGTTGCCCATTTACCTTGCAGATGCAATCAATCCGGCTGAACTGATCGGAGAGTGTTACGAGCATAGCTTGCAGACTGAGCTAGGCGTTAAGCGTTTCTCCATTCCGCAAAAACTGGTACACCACCACGCATATTTTGATGTGATGGCTCGCATGCGCGACTTGATCGAAGCTGAGCAGCCCATAGAGGCTGTGGTTCGTGCGGTGAGCAAGGTTGTTCCAGCGTTGAGCGACGACGATCTCCGGGCTATCAGTGACACAACTGCAACGCTCAAAGAACTCCACGATCACGGTTGGAACGGCATTTGGTGCGCCATTCTTGCGGATAGGTTCGCCGCAGGCGCTTTGAATCCGTCCGAGTACGTTGTGGGGAACCCACCGTGGGTCAAGTGGAGCCATCTTCCACCTGATTACGCAGCCTTCATCAAACAGCGCTGTCTTGAGCTAGGTGTATTTAGTACGGATCGGTGGGTGGGGGGTATTGAGTCTGACATTTCCACGGTGATTACCTACGTTGCTGTCGAGAAGTATGTGCAGCATAGAGGCGCTTTAGCCTTTTTCATAACAGGCTCTGTGTTCTCCAACGAGTCAAGCCAGGGCTTCCGGCGGTGGCGCATCAATGACCGCGATATTGATATGCAGGTTGTACGCGTGGAGGATTTTGCAGCAATTGCGCCGTTCGAGGGAGTAACCAACCACCCGGCGCTTTTAGTGCTGGTAAAGGGCGATACAACTGAATATCCAGTACCCTATCGGAAGTGGCTGGAACCTCGGAAACCATTCGAAAGCGCGAGCCAATTTTCAGAAGAAGCGAGGTATGACGATCTGTTTGCTGCTCCTGTGCCAGGCTCCGACGCCGGACCTTGGTTAAAAGGAACCCTAGCGCAGCATGCAGTTTGGACACATCTGTTCCGTAATGGTGAGCGCTCATACCGAGCCAGAAAAGGTGTGACAACTGATTGTAACGGCGCCTTTTTTGTCAAAGCTACGCCGACAACACAGCCTGATAAATGCGTTATCACCAATGATCCATCACTTGGGCGCAAGCAAGAATTGCCGCTCGTGCGGGAGGTGATCGAGACGAGGTACTTGTACCCGCTTCTGAGAGGTCGTGGCTTAAAGGCGTTTAGCGTTCAACCCGATCCAGCGTATCGAGTCATTGTGCCACAATCGGGCATGCACGGCGACCCTGAGCTTCCGGTCAACGCCCCGAACACATACCGGTACCTTTCTCGATTCGAGGGTATACTTCGTAATCGGTCAAGCTACAGGCGCTTTCAGCCCTCACGGCCATTTTGGTCACTATGGAGCACAGGGGAATATACGTTTGCGCCTTTTAAAGTGCTCTGGAAAGAGATGGGCGAGGCGTTTAGCGCTGCCTACATTGGCGCCGTTCATGATCCAGTTTTAGGAGACAAAGTCGCCGTTCCCGACCATAAACTATACTTCGTACCACTCCAGACCGAAGCCGAGGCAGCATACCTGACAGGCATTCTGAATGCGCCAATGGTAGCTGAGGCAATATCGGCATATGCTGCGCAGCTTAGCCTTGGGGCCAGTGTCGTCGAGTACCTGCATGTACCAAAGTTTGACGAGCAGAACCCTCACCATGTGCAACTCTCTCAGCAGGTACAGACCATGACCCACGCGGGCAGGTATTTGGCGGCAGACCTTGATAAGGTGGAGCATATCGTCAAGCACATCCTCAATCTACCACTCTGAGCCTAGGTGTACCAGAAGCATGCCAAGGAAAGTGAAAGCCAGTGTTGGATATGGCAAGCAACACAACTGCGGATAACAGACTCATCCATGCGGATTGGGTGTTGACAGGCGCGAGCCGCCTCGTCACGCTCGCCGCGCCCACAACAGAGAATCCGCTAGGGATCATTGAGCGGGGGGCGGTGGCCGCGCGTGATGGGCACATCGTCTGGGTGGGGTCTGAGGAGGCGCTGGCTGGCGCCATAGACCTTGCCGCTATCCCAACAAGCCAGCGATACGCTGCGGGTGGGCGGGCTGTGCTGCCTGGGTTTGTTGACGCGCATACCCATTTCATCTTCGCTGGCGACCGCGCCGAAGAGTTTCACCTGCGCCATGCGGGCGTCTCCTACGAGGAGCTTGGCAGGCAAGGGCGCGGCATCCTCAGCACGGTGCGCGCTACCCGCGCCGCCAGCGCCGAGGAGTTGTATGCGCTTGGCCTGGCGCGGCTACGCAGCTTCGCCAGGCAGGGAACAACCACCGTTGAGGGCAAGACTGGCTATGGCCTTGACCTCGCCAGCGAAGGGCGCACGCTCGATGTGATGGCCGATCTCGCGCGGCAGCCCGGCTTGCCCCAGGTGATCCCAACGTTTCTTGGCGCGCATACCCTGCCGCCGGAATATCGTGGCGCCAGCCCGGCACAGGCTGGCCGCGCAGGCTATGTGACGCTGGTCTGCGATGAGATGCTGCCCGCGTTTGTCGGGCGGGCGCGCTTCTGCGATGTGTTCTGTGAGCAGGGGGCCTTCACGGTGGATGAGGCGCGACGCATCCTCACGCGCGCATGCGAGCTTGGTTATGCGTTGAAACTGCATGCCAACCAGCTTGGCCCGTCGGGCGGCGCATCACTTGCGGCGGAGCTTGGCGCGACCTCGGCGGATCATCTTGACTACGCCTCAGATGAAGAGCTTGACGCGCTGGCAGGGGCAGGTGTGGTGGGTGTGCTGCTGCCGGGCTGCTCGTTCAGCCTGAGCGCGTCCTATCCTTCGGGGCGGCGGTTGCTTGAGCATGGCCTTTCTATCGCATTGGCGACTGATTTCAACCCCGGTACGTCGTACTGTGAAAGCATGCAGATGATGATTGCGCTGGCGGTGAGCGCGATGGGCCTGACGCTGGCCGAGGCGCTGACGGCGGCCACGCTTGGCGGCGCGCGTGCGCTTGGGCTGGCAGACGAGGTGGGCAGCCTGGAAGTGGGCAAACGCTGTGATCTACTCGTCTTGCAGGGGGCAGATGAGCGCGAACTGGCCTATCACTTTGGCGTCAACCTCGTCGCGCAGGCAATCATCGGCGCGCGCCCTGCGGAGGTTGACGGCTGATCGGTAGATCAGTCTATCTGTTCCCAAACAGGACAATTGGGTGGCTGTACCCTCTGGACATGCGACGACGATATGCTATAGTAGTTCATACAGCCAAAGTCGCCTGGACGGACGAATACCCATCACCTGATTGCCTGCGGATGTTTGAGAGAGAGCCGCGAGAGAGCTGATTGAGGGGGCGAGAGACGCTTATGGCGCAGATACGGATGCGGGGAGTTGATGCGGGGAACCAGGGTGATGTGGGTTCTGCGCCGCTGATTGCGCTGTTTGAGCGCGACGATAGTATCGCCGTGCCGCTGCTGTCACAAATCCGCATGGCTGGCTACGATGTGCGCGCTGCGCGCACGCCTGTCGAACTCTTCGATCTGCTGGGCAAAAGTTTCGTCTCGCTGGTGTTGGTTGACCTGGGCGCCGCAACGGCAGGGCGCCGCGAGTTTTGGGTGGCGCTGGACGCGCAACGACGCGGGCGCGCCTTGCAGGTGATGACCTTCCGCTATATCTCGCCCGCCAGCGCCTATGACCTTGAGTTCGAGACTTCCGCCCGTGCCATCGCCGATGTCGAGATTCGTAGCGCCCATGAATTGCCGCGCATCGTCGAAGGCGTGCGCCAGCGCATTCCCCTGAACGGCGTCCTTCCCGGTGTTGGAGCCTCGCTGCCCCCTGGCGCGCCTATCCCGCCAATTGGCTCGGCGTTGGGCGCGCCCGCGCCATTTTCGCTCCCGCTGGTTCCCTCGGCGCAGGCCGCCAGCCCGTTTGGCGGCGCGCAGTTTGGTGGCGTGCCCGTAGGGGCGCCAGGAGCCAACCCATTTGTAACATCTGGGTATCAGGGGTATCCTGCGCCTCAGCAGGCGGGGCAATTTGGGCAGCCGCTCGGCCAGCAATGGGGATCGGCTAACCCAGCGCCTTATGTGGCCTCGCCATTCAATCCCTCCATGCCGTCTGTCCCGCCTATGTCATCAATGCCCTCGGTTCCTCCAATGGGGGCGTCTGTGCCAGGCGCGCAACCGTGGGGAGCACATCAGCAACAGGCACATCCCTACCCGAATCTGCCGCCGCTCTATGCGTCCCCGCTCTCGCCGCTGCCCAGTCCGGGGTCGTCGGTGGCTTCGGCGGCAGGCGCGCCCGGCTGGGAAAACAGTCCCTTCGCGCACCCGGTAGGCGCCAACCCCTTTGCAGCGGAACTCGAGCAGTCGCCGTTCGATCAACCCTACGCGGTCAATCCCTTTGCCAATGAGTCTGCTGCCCCATCTGCGCCGCCGCCCGCCAGCCCTGCGCCATTTGCTGCGGGGCCTGGGCAGTTTTCCGGCGCCTCGCTCGCAAGCCAGTATGGGCCGCCGAATGTGGTCAGCCAGGCCAGCGCGCCGGGGTATGCCAGCCAGGCCAGCTATGCCGATGAAGACGACGAAATTCAAGACGCCTGGGTTCCCCCAGACGCCGATGAGGGATTGGATGGTCAGACGGGCATTGTGCCAGAGGTCGCCTTTCAATCCTCGCCCTCCACGCCCTTCCCATCGTCGCTACAGAGCCGTGGCCCGCAGGCGCAGCAATCTGGCGCCCGCATGGCTCCCACGGATCGCCGGAGTTCAAACTTTCTCAACGATGACCAGCACGAACAAATCGCCCAGAGGGGATCAGGTTGGCTGCATCGCTCCAATAGTGCGCTGGAGAGCCGCGCCTATGCGCAGCCGTCGCAGATGGGGCTGGTCTATCAATCGCGTCCGGCGCGGCCATCGGTCTCGCGCCAGGCGACGGCTGCGCAGGTTCCCGCCATTCGCATTGCGCCCGATCCTGCCGAAGAGGCGTTAGGCGCTGTCCTGGTGGAAGGCGCCTTGCTGACCCCCAGCAAGCTCGATGCGCTCAAAGGCATTCAGCAGATGTTGGCGGGCGTGAATATGCCTGTCAAACTGGGCGATCTGGCGCTCCGGTTCAAGTTCCTCAGCCCCGATCAATTGTTGGCGGCGGTGTTGGTGAGCCGACGATTGGTCAGCCCGCAGCAGATCGCTTCGCTGGGGCGTGTCAAACGAGAGCTGGCGGCGACGGGGATGGATCACGATCTGGAGACGCTGCTGCTGATGTTCAACATGCTGCCCATCGAGACACTGCATGAGCTACGCGACGAGCTGGGAATCGGCCAGAACACCTGACGGACAATGGCATGGAGGCAGAGACTTCCATCGTTCGCCTGACGTAGAGACTCAGTAATAGCCGAGATACCACCAGCAGGGGGCGCTGGCGCCTGTCAGATCGGTGTTGCCGTTCAGCACATAGGGAAACCAGAAAAGCTCCGGCTCGGTTGCGCCTCCCGGAAGCTGAAAGATCATCTGGCTCTCGATAGACTTCCCAGGGGAGAGCAGCACGATAACACCTTTGCCTTGCTCACGAATAAACCCGCTCGCGTTACCGATCTGCACCAGGAACTCCGCCGATTTGAAATGAAGATCGCCAACGGTATTATTCACGAAGTGGACACGGACGACAAGCTGTTCGTTTTCGCTGCCAAGCTGCGTGGGATGGGTGATCTTCGCGGAAAGAAGGGTGATGGCGATGTCGCCGTCTCCGCCGGGCGCCGTATAGGTGAGCGTATCACCGACATCATGTCCGGTGTGGGTAAGCCGATAGACAAGCGTTGCGCCGAGCGCAATGAGGATGAGGATGATCAACGCGCCAACGCCAATCCGCACCGGCCACCAACGCCACAGCTGTGCCTGAGGCACGCCGAGCGATGCGTTCTGCTGCTCTTCTCGTGATGTGGATTGTTGCGACGTGGCGATGTCACCCTTCATCGGTTGCCCTTTGCTCCTCCATTGTATGTGCTTGTGCTACGCCGTCACGTTACCATAGTATCACATACACTGTATGCGAATGCCAGCGCATAGCCCCTGCATTGCCCTGACGCTCTGTGATGTTTCCTAACATTCACCGAAACGTTTTCTCGCGAAGCGCATGCCACTGGTACAATGTTATCTAAACAGGGACAAGTGTCATGGTTTCAATAGGTATTCCATAGGTATAAACGAAGCGACGCACCATCATGAACGCTCTTCTCTCACAATTTGTGGCGATCTCCAACGCATATCATGCTCTCCTGAGTGCTGCGCATCTGGCGCCGTTGCATGCGAGGCATGGCGCCGATAGCGCGCCGGGGAACCTCTGGCTGCAATGGAATCTTGATCCTGTGTTGCTGCTGGGGATCGCGCTGATCGTTGGCTTGTATTGCTATGGGCTTGGCCCCTACCGACGCAAGTATTATCCCAACGAGCGCGTTGATCGCTTGAAGGTTGGCTATTTCGCCGCTGGCACGTTGATCCTGGCGCTGGCGCTGGTCTCGCCGCTCGATGCGCTCAGCGATACCTATTTCTTCAGCGCGCATATGATCCAGCATATGCTGATCTCCGTGGTGACACCGCCGCTCTGGCTGCTAGGGATTCCCTCATGGATGGTGGAGCGGCTCTTCATGCGCCCCACCGTTGGGCGTATCGCGCGGTGGCTGTGTGGGCCGGTGGTAGCGTTTGGCCTCTTCAACGCCGACCTCTGGCTCTGGCATGCGCCGCCGCTCTACGATGCCACGCTCAGCAACGATACGATCCATATCATCGAGCATCTCACGTTCATTGGTTTTGGCCTGCTCTTCTGGGCGCCGATCCTTAGTCCTACACCAGCCATCCCGCGCATCTCGCGTGGCTTCGGCGTGCTGTATCTCTTCCTGGGCTGCCAGCCGATGGTGGCGCTTGGCGCATTGATCACCTTCGCTTCACAGCCTCTCTACCAGCCCTATGTGACTGCGCCGCACATCTGGGGTTCCACACCGCTTGGCGATCAGCAGCTTGGTGGACTGATTATGTGGCTGCCGTCAAACATTCCCGCGCTCATCGGACTGAGTGTGCTGTTCTTCAAGTGGGTGGAGGCGCATGACCGCGCCGAACGTGATGCGCTCGATGAGTTTGACGAGTTTGATGATGAGCGGCTGGCGGGAACGGCGCAGAGTGGCGACGTAGCCCTGACGACGACTCAGACGTCTGATATGGGAGAATAGAGCGTTTCTCTATCCAGCGGCGCCAAAATCAGCTACAATAGAGGCGATTATTTACCACCTACTACAAGGTTCACGATTCAGGAGAGCTATAGAGTATGGCAAAACCCAAACGCACGCAACGGCCCGCTGGCGCACAACGAGCGGCTGGCGGCGCGGGAAGCGCGACAAAACCCAGGCAAACGACGAATGGCCTGAATGGCGCGAAAAGTAGCGCCGTGAAGGCCACGCCGACGACGAGCGCCGCCACAGTGAAGGCCCCAGCCGCCAGCAGAAACGGAAGCAACGGAACCACAGGGATAAGCGCAAGCGGCAAGGCGACCAGCGTGAATAGCGTGAATAGCGTGAATAGCGTGAATAGCGTGAACGCCGCCTCGGCTGGGAAGACGACAGTACGTGAGCACCCCTCGCGGCTGGCAAGCCTGCGTGAGCGGGCGCCTGCGCCGCGCCCTCAGAATCGCCGCCGCTACGCCGTCAAGCCGTGGTGGCAGGGGGGGTGGGGTGTTGCGCTGGCAGGTATCTCGATCCTGCTGATCGTTGGTATTTTCGCGTTCATCGCCTATCAGGCGAACCAAGCCAGCGCAGCGGGCATCGATTCGTCCGTTCCGCCGAGTGTCATAAGTCAGGTGACGCATGTGCCGTCCTCCGTCTTCAACACAGTTGGGGCAGGGCCAAATCCCATCCAGATGCAAGGTCTGCCATCCAGCACGCCGCCACTGACCGCTAACGGCCATCCTGAGATTCTTTTCGTTGGCGGAGAATATTGCCCCTATTGTGCGGCGGAACGCTGGGGGATGGTGGTTGCGCTCTCGCGCTTTGGCACGTTCAAGAACCTGCGTCTGATGAAGTCGTCGCATACTGATGTGTATCCTGACACCAACACGTTTACCTTCTATCAGAGCAGCTATACCAGCAAGTACATCGTCTTCACGCCCGTTGAGATACAGGATCGCAACCAGCAACAACTGCAAACGCTGACCAGCGCGCAGCAGCAGATCGTCTCGACCTACGACAACTCGCCCTATACACAATCGCCTGGGAGCATCCCCTTCACCTATTATGGTGGAATGTATGTGGCGATAGGCGCGCCGTTCATTCCCACCTCGTTGCAGGGTCTTTCCTGGCAACAGATCGCCTCAGGGCTAAGTGATCCCTCCAACGCCGCCACGCAAGACATCATCGGCACAGCCAACCAGATCACGGCGGTGGTCTGCGTGATGGACAACCAGCAGCCGGGAGCCGTCTGCCAATCACCGACGATCCAGCAGATTGAGAAGAAGCTGCCCAAACGGTCGTAGCGGCTATGACGGGTAGTGGTAGTGAAGGAAAGAAGGATAGCCCCAGAGAGACGTATGGCGAAATCCAAACGCACTCAGCGAACGACAACCGCGCGTACCGGGCAAACCGCGCGCACGGCGAACGCTCAGAAATCGGCGAGATCGGCAGGGCAGGTGAGAACATCTGCGCCAGCCGTTAGCTCAAAGGCGAGCAATCTGGCGCCGAAGTCCATTGTGAGCGATCAGCCTGCGCGCGCTACGGTTCCGCGTCCGGCCCAACGCCAACGGCGGCGCTACGCCCGTCGTATGTGGTGGCAGTCGCCGTGGACGGTTGTGGGATCCGTTGTGGTGACAGTTGGGCTGATCGTCGCGATCTTCGTCTATGTGGCAAACGCTCAGGATCAGGCCAGCGCGGCGGGCATCGGCTCGCCCGTTCCGGCAAGCGTCTTGAATGCGGTGACGCATGTGCCTGCCTCGGTCTTCGCGCGGGTGGGCGCGGGGCCGGATGGCGTGCAGATGGAGGGGACGCCGCCCAACACACCGCTGCTCACCGACAACGGCCTGCCAGAGGTGTTCTACGTCGGCGGGGAGTATTGCCCGTACTGCGCGGCGCAGCGGTGGGGGCTGGTAATCGCGCTCTCACGCTTTGGGACGTTCCAGAATCTGCATCTGATGAAGTCGTCACACAACGACGTGTATCCCGACACGAACACGTTCACCTTCTATCAGAGTACCTACACCAGCCCGTATATCGCGTTTGTTCCGGCAGAGGTGCAGGATCGCAGCAACAACAACCTGCAAAAGCTGACGAACGCGCAGCAGCAAATCTTCACGACGTATGACGCGCCCCCCTATACCAGCGCCAGGGCGATATACAGCTTCCCCTTCGTCACCTATGGCAATGCGTATATCACGGTAGGGGGAGCGTTCCTGCCAACTTCCATGCAGGGAAAATCGTGGCAGGAGCTTGCAAGCGGGCTGAGCGATCCCTCGAATCCGGCGACGCAGCATATCATTGGGCTGGCCAACACCATCATCGCTACGATCTGTGTGATTGACCAGCAGCAGCCGGGAAGCGTCTGCCAGACGCCCACGATTCAGCAGATTGAGAAAAAGCTGCCAAAGCGGTGACGCGAGATAACACGAAAAGAAGTTCACAACGAAAGGAGTATGATCAGTATGGCGCAGGCGCATGGCGCGGCAAGCGCTCTCACGTTGGATGATCGGTTACCGCTCACAGAGGTAGCGCGGCGCGATTGGGGGCAGGTGGCCATCGCCCTGATGGCGGTGGTTGGGTTGGGCATCTCCATCTATCTGACCATCGTCCACTACGATACCAAAGTGACGCTGGCCTGTACGACCGGCGGCATTGTCAACTGTGGCAATGTGACGACCAGCGCCTATTCCGTCGTGCCGTTTACGCAGATACCCGTCACGATCCCTGGTATGCTCTGGTTTCTGATCAGCGGCGCCCTTGCTCTGATTGCGCTACGCAGTCTGTGGCAATTGCAGCCGGAGCCGAGCTGGCTACGCCCCGCGCAGATCGTGTGGAGCGTGGGCGGCATGCTCTTCGTGCTCTATCTGGTCTACTGCGAGCTTGTGCTGGTGCATAACATCTGCGAGTGGTGTACCGCTGTCCATATCCTGACCCTGGCTACGCTGTTGATTGTGTTGGGAAGCGGCCAGCCTGACCTCGAGCCTATGAGTGTTTCGGCGGCGCGCCGTAAGACGCAGATGAGCGCCGCCGAGCCTGCGCCGCCGGAGAAGCTGGCGACGCGCCCTGTGGCCGTCTCCCGGCGTGTCCGCAAACAGATCAACCGGCCAACCGCTTCTTCGCGCTCCTCACGGCGGACATAAAAGCGGGCAGCATGCTATTCCTCGCCGCCACCTGGAATGTGATCTTCTTCGCCAGTGACGCCCGCCAATGTCGGCAAGACGTCGCCCATCGGGTTCACCCGTATCTCATCGAGCACGGTTTTCACGCCAGGCGTGGCCTGGGCGATCTGCCCGGCGGCCTGGCGCACCTCGTTCGTAGCCACAACCCCACGCAGATGCACAACCCCCAGCGTGGGGTAGACGCCGATATGCGCATGCGCCGTACGAGGGTCGCGCGCAAGTGCCTGTGAAACACTGGTGGCAAGCTCGTTGTCGGGGATGAGCTCGTTGTGCAGTTCGGCGATCCCATTCACAGTACGTAACTGATCGGCGGCCAGACGGCGATTGAGATCGCTGGAGACGTGGCCTTCCAGCCAGACGACGCCCGCGATGACATAGATGTCAATGCCTTTGAGATCGATACGCAGGGGGGTATAGTTTTCGATAGCGCGCCGCGCGTCCTCGGCCAGTTCATTGTCGGACACGTAGGGAGTAAGCAACGTTGTGGCCGTTGCGCCTTTGGATGAGAGGGAGATCTGGCGCGCGTCGAGCTGTGTGACGGCGCTTGCTGGCGCGCTCCATTCGCCCGATAGCCCGCGATCAATCACCAGCCGCCAGAGGCGCTGGCTCTCGTTTTCGAAGATGAGTTGGCTGATGCGCCCCACACGCTTCGCATCGAGCAATACCTGTGTTTCGACGCTCAACTTGAAGCCGGTGGGCGTCGCTTTCATGCGCTCGTCAAGTTCCTGGCGTGTGACGCTAAGTGTCACCATATCAGGGGTCGCCTCGGCGATGGCCTCAAACGGGGCATAGGAGACCTGGCCACTCCCAAAAAAAAACGACTGAAAGCGAACGCCGATATGTGTGATCGCCTGCCCGCTGACATCCATCACCACCTGGGCGATGGTAGCCGATTCGCCCTCGCTTGTCTGCGCGGGGCCGCCCAGGCGAAACGCGCTGACGGAGATGGGCGGAGCGGATGTGGTGGTTGAGGTCGCAGTCGCCGATGGTGTCTCCAATGTCTCCATGTGTGTGAGGTTCCTCTTCGATCAAGAGCGATGAATCATCTCTATAGCATTGCCAGGGAAGCTGGCGGGGGCGCGCTTGCGCGTGAGATTGCCTGGATGTGTCTATCAAGCCAACTTTAAGTGTAGCATAGCGCCGCCGCGTCCGCAAGCGTCACGCTGTGAGAGGAGCGGCGCCAGATATGGGAAGGTGTGGAAGGTGTGGGAAGAAGAGAGGGTGAGGTTGATGGCGTGGAACAAGGGGGAGAGTGTCAGCAGGCGGTAGGAATGGGCGCCGCAGAGGCGCAAAAGATCCCCTTGACAACTCCGCAAAGGTATGGTAAAATCCATATCTGCGGAGTTTTGTGTTGCGCAAAGCACATGGGAGTAGGACGTCTGTCCACCCCTTTGTGTTATGCGTGCGCTCAACTCAATACGGATAGCAAAGTCATCTTGGGATTAAGTATACACAATCACACAACTTCCAACAAGCCCTTTTGGCGCCCAACTTTTTCGTCGCGTCAGTTTTCGCGGTTTCGCGCTCATTTCCCTGGTGTTCGCTTTCCGGCGAGCGTTTGGGAGTAGATGTTCGGCTGCGATCCGGCGAGAGCGCAGGGGAAGATGGGGGGGTGTGCGTTGGCGTATGGCTGATCCTTCGCGGCCCTTTCCTGGTTGATGATGAGGGCTTGGGTAAGGGAAAAGTCCCCCTGCGCTCCGTTTTCGTGACGGAGCCTCCAATACAAACGATTTCAGCTATAATCGCTTTGCTCACCTTTACACTCACGAGGCTCAGCATCCTTTGCTGTGGTGGCAAGAGAGATTGAGCCACGGCGTGAAGAAAGAAACGAGAAAGAAGCGCGATGGGCATGGTACACCAGGCAACCCTTGTACTCGTAAGCGTCTCACAGATACCAGACATGACTGACATGACAAACAAGCGAGCCTTCTCGTGGCGCGCGCCGGAATCGCCACGCAAGGCTGAAAATAGCTCATCCCCAGTGACGTGGATGTTGTGGAGCCAATAGCGGCATGGTGGTTTTCCTCTATGCGCCACGCGCCTTTATTGGTCTCCGCGCGTAGAGTCGGCAGGCTGGTAGCGCGCCAGCTTGCGGTGGTGTGTATTCTTTTTGGCACGCAGTGTCGGCGTGTGGTCGGCGACATTTTTCTTGACGTGTGGTAGCCCTTGCCCCTTTCCCCAGGCGCCGGAACGATTCATGATCAACACAAGCAACATGACGCGCAACGCTGGATATGCTCTACGCACGCTTGCGTAGGGCATGCTGGCGTGTGTCATGACATGCGCCAATGGTTGCGCATGGGCTGGCGTTGGATCAGCGTTAGGCCAGTGTGGACATGGTACTTTTGGTGGCCGAGGGGTTTGTGGGCTATGAGCGGGCGCCGCATAGCAGGGCGACTGGCGAGAGGAGTTTGAGAACGCATGGCAATCAGCAAAGCCGTCTCCCTTCCTGAGCGGGTGAGCTTCGGGCGCATTCCTGATATTCGTCCGATGCCCAGTTTGATTCAGGTGCAGATTGATTCGTTTGAGTGGTTCAAGCGCGAGGGGTTGCGCGAACTCTTTGCCGAGATCTCTCCCATTGAGGACTTCACCAGTAAGAACCTCAAGCTAGAGTTTTTCGTCTCAGAGAATCCATTTGAGGAACCGAAATATACTGAGGATCAGTGCCGCGAACGCGATGTCACCTTCGCCGCGCCGCTCTACGTGACGGCGCGCCTGACCTATAAGGAAACCGGTGAGATTCAGGAGAAGTCGATCTTCATGGGCGACTTCCCCATGATGACCAAAGAAGGTACTTTCATTATCAACGGCGCCGAGCGTGTGGTGGTCAGCCAGCTTGTGCGCTCCCCTGGCGTCTATTTCACCGCCGAGGATGATCCTGCCACCGGACGCTCGCTCTTCGCCGCCAAGCTGATCCCCAACCGGGGCGCCTGGCTGGAGTTCGAGACCAGCGCTAAAGATATTCTCTCGGTCAAGATCGACCGCAAGCGCAAGATTCCCATCACCACGTTGCTCCGCGCGATGGCAGCCATTGGTGAGCGCGATCCGGGCAAGACCGACCAGACGCCCGACCTGCGCACCGACGACGGCATTTTGCAGGCGTTCGCCGAGGTGGATACGGGCGCGCATCGCTTCATCGCCACTACGCTCGATAAAGACCCTGTGCGCACGCCGGAAGAGGCGCTGATCGAGGTCTATAAAAAGCTGCGTCCGGGCGACCCGGCGACACCGGAGAACGCGCGCAATCTGGTCTATAACCTGTTTTACCATCCGCGCCGCTATGACCTGGGCAGCGTGGGGCGTTATAAGCTCAATCGCAAGCTGGAGCTTTCCACTCCGCAGAGCATTCGCACGCTCACCCAGGACGACGCCATCGCCATCGTCCGCCGGATGATCGAACTGAACAACGGGCTTGGCAAGAAGGATGATATTGACCATCTTGGCAATCGCCGTGTGCGCAGCGTGGGCGAACTGATTCAGCAACAGTTCCGTGTGGGACTGTTGCGGATGGAGCGCGTCGTCAAGGAGCGCATGGCTATTGTGCAAGACCCGTCGCAGGCGTCGCCCAACCAGTTGATCAATATTCGCCCGGTAGTGGCGGCCATACGCGAGTTCTTTGGCGGCAGCCAGCTCTCACAGTTCATGGATCAGACGAATCCCCTGGCAGAGATTGGCAACAAGCGGCGTCTCTCGGCGCTGGGGCCGGGTGGCCTCTCGCGTGAGCGCGCCGGATTCGACGTGCGCGACGTGCATAACTCGCACTACGGGCGCATCTGTCCCATCGAGACGCCTGAAGGCCCGAACATCGGCCTGATCGGCAACATGGCGACATATGCGCAGATCAACCCGTATGGCTTCATCGAGACGCCCTACCGCAAGGTGTATCATCGCATCGAGGCGGATAACCCGACGCTGATCCGGCGCATTCTCGCGCGCGATGTCACTGATGCGCAGGGCAAGAAGCTGGCGACCGCCGGAACACAGGTGGATGAGGCGCTGGCCGGGCAGCTTGCGGCGGCCCTTGGTCATGAGTTCGTCGCCATTCAGCCATATGTTTCGCATGAGGTGGATTACCTGGTCGCCGACGACGAAGAGAAGTATGTGATCGCGCAGGCCAACGCGCCGGTTGACAGCGATGGACACTTCACCAGCAACCGCGTGCTGGCGCGCTACAACGGCGCCTTTGTGCAGGAAAGCAGCGCCCGCGTGGACTATATGGACATCTCGCCACGCCAGGCGGTGAGCGTCGCGGCGGCGTTGATTCCCTTCCTTGAACACGACGACGTGAATCGCGCATTGATGGGCGCGAACATGCAGCGCCAGGCGGTACCGTTGCTGCGCCCGCAGTCTCCTATCGTTGGGACGGGTATCGAACGGCAGGTGGCGGCGGATTCGGGCCAGGTGGCGCTGGCGAAGGCCGATGGCGAAGTCATCAGCGTGACGGCGCGTCAGATCGTCGTCCTTGATGATGAGGGCGTGCAGCATGTGCACAAGCTGCGCAAGTTTGTTCGCTCGAACCAAGGCACCTGCATCAACCAGCGGCCCATCGTCAACAAAGGTGATCGCGTGGCGAAAGGCCAGGCCATCGCTGATAGCTCCGCGACGGAGAACGGCGAACTGGCGCTTGGTCAGAATATTTTGGTGGCCTTTATGATCTGGGAGGGTGGCAACTTTGAGGACGCCATCCTGATCAGCGAGCGCATCGTGCGCGAAGACCTGTTCACCAGCATCCATATCGAGAAGCACGAGATCGAGGCGCGCGAAACCAAGCTCGGCCCGGAGGAGATCACACGCGATATTCCAAATGTTGGTGAGGATGGCCTGCGCAATCTCGATGATCGGGGCATCATCTACATCGGCGCCGAGGTGGGGCCAGGCGACATCCTGGTGGGCAAGATTACCCCGAAGGGGGAGACTGAACTGACGGCGGAGGAAAAACTCTTGCGCGCGATCTTCGGCGAGAAGGCGCGCGAGGTGAAAGATACCTCGCTGCGTGTGCCCCACGGTGAGCGCGGCAAGGTGGTTGATGTGCGTGTCTTCTCGCGCGACAACAACGACGAACTGCCCGCGGGTGTACATCAACTGGTGCGCGTCTCCATCGCGCAGAAGCGCAAGATTGGCGCTGGCGACAAGATGGCCGGACGCCACGGCAACAAAGGCGTGATCAGCAAAGTGCTGCCCATCGAAGACATGCCCTTCATGCCGGACGGCACGCCGGTAGACATTGTGTTGAACCCTTTGGGCGTGCCGCACCGCATGAATATCGGGCAGATCATGGAGACACACCTTGGCTGGGCGGCTGAGGCGCTTGGCATGCACGTCGCCTCCCCAGTCTTCGATGGCGCCACCGAAGAAGACATTGAGGAGTTGCTAGGCCGCGCCGGTCTGCCGCAGTCAGGCAAGATTCAGTTGTTCGATGGGCGCACTGGTGAGCCGTTCGATACGCCAATCACGGTTGGCTACATCTATATGCTGAAGCTGGCGCACCTGGTCGAAGACAAGGTACATGCCCGCTCGACCGGCCCCTACAGCCTGATCACCCAGCAGCCGCTTGGCGGTAAGGCGCAGTTCGGCGGCCAGCGGTTTGGCGAGATGGAGGTGTGGGCGCTCGAAGCGTATGGCGCCGCAAACATCTTGCAAGAGATTCTTACTGTCAAATCGGACGACGTGACAGGCCGTGTGAAGACGTATGAGGCCATCGTCAAGGGTGAGCCAATCGTCGAACCCGGCGTGCCGGAGTCCTTCAAAGTGCTCGTTAAAGAGTTGCAGAGCCTGGGCATCAATGTCGAGGTGCTCAACGAAGACGAGCAGCGCATCCAGTTTGTCGAGGACGTGAGCAGCGATGTGATGCCAGAGCTTGGCATCAACCTCAGCGGCCTTGAGAACGAGTAAGGGGGCCTGATTACATGCTCGAAGTCAACGATTTCGACGCTATTCGTGTCAGCCTGGCCAGCCCGACGCAGATTCGTTCGTGGAGCTATGGCGAGGTAACGAAGCCGGAGACCATCAACTATCGTACCCTCCGACCGGAGAAGGATGGTCTCTTCTGTGAGCGTATTTTTGGCCCCACCAAAGACTGGGAGTGCGCGTGCGGCAAGTACAAGCGCGTGCGCTTCAAGGGCATTGTCTGCGACAAATGCGGCGTGGAAGTGGCGCGCTCAAAGGTGCGTCGCGAGCGCATGGGGCATATCGAGTTGGCGTCGCCCGTGAGCCACATTTGGTATTTCAAGGGCACGCCCAGTCGCATCGGCTTGTTGCTCGACCTCTCGCCGCGCAACCTTGAGCGCATCCTGTACTTCGCGCTGTATGTCGTCACTGACGTGAACGAAGAGGCGCGCACGCAGGCGCTTGCCAGCTACGAAGAGATGCTCGTCCGTCTGCAACAGGAGCAGGACGAGATGCTCATCGAGCAGCGCCAGATCATCGAAGAGCGGAGCGACGCACAGATCGCCGACATCGAGCGACGCCGCGACGCCGAGCGCGATGAGCTTGAGTTGCGGCGCTCCGAGCAATTGCAGGAAGCCAAGGCCGCCGAGGCGGCGTTGCGCGCCCTGTTCAAGGCCAACGCAGGGCAGGTCTTGACGGAAGACGCGATCTACCAGCCGACGGGCGAGCGCATCGCCCAGCGTGGTGACATCGTAGACGATGCGCACGAGGCCGCGCTCGAACGCGCGGTGCGTGATCATCGCGACTTCATCGCCAAGAACGCCCAGGAGGAGAGCGACCGCATTGCCTATGAGGCGGAGCGCGACATCCGCGACACACGCGACCGGGCCGAGCGGCAGATCGAAGACTTGGAGAATCCCGGCAAGCCGCGCGCCGACGCCGAGTCTACGCGCGCCCAAAGCGATGCCATGCGCCGCAAGCTCGAGGCGCTCAAAAAGCTCGACCTCTTGCAGGAGGCAGAGTACCGCGAACTCAAGAAGTTTGAGTATGACCTGCACACGGTGAATCCTGACCTGCCCGAAATCTTCGAGGCGGAGATGGGCGCACAGGCTGTGCAGAAGCTGCTCGAAGATATTGACCTTGACGACCTTGCGGCCAAGTTGCGCGCTGAGATCAGCGTCACGAATACCCAGAGCCAGCGCCGCAAGAAGGCCACCAAGCGCCTGAACGTGGTGGAGGCGTTCCGCAAGTCGGGCAACCGCCCGGAGTGGATGATCTTGTCGGTGTTGCCGGTGCTGCCGCCTGACCTGCGCCCAATGGTGCAGCTCGATGGCGGACGCTTCGCCACCAGCGACCTGAACGATCTCTATCGCCGCGTGATCAACCGCAACAATCGTCTGAATCGCTTGCTGCAACTTGGCGCGCCGGAGATCATCATCCGCAACGAGAAGCGCATGTTGCAGGAAGCCTGCGACGCGCTGATTGACAACGGGCGGCGTGGCCGCGCCGTCGCCGGTTCCGGCAATCACAAGCTGAAGAGCCTCTCGGATATGCTCAAAGGCAAGCAGGGGCGCTTCCGCCAGAATCTGCTAGGCAAGCGTGTTGACTATTCTGGCCGCTCGGTGATCGTTGTTGGCCCTGACCTCAAACTGCATCAGTGTGGCCTGCCGAAGCGCATGGCGCTTGAACTCTTCAAGCCGTTTGTCATGCGGAAGGTGGTGGAGCATGGGCTGGCGCACAACATCAAGAGCGCCAAGCGGTTTGTGGAGCGGGTGCGCCCGGAAGTATGGGACGTGCTCGAAGAGGTGATCCGCGATCATCCGGTGCTGCTCAACCGCGCGCCAACGCTTCACCGCCTGGGCATCCAGGCGTTCGAGGCGGTGCTGGTGGAAGGCAGCGCCATCCAACTGCACCCGCTGGTGTGTTCGGCCTTCAACGCCGACTTCGACGGCGACCAGATGGCTGTGCATGTACCGCTTTCGGAGCGCGCGCAAGACGAGGCGCGCAACCTGATGTTGTCCTCGAACAACATCCTCTCACCTGCGCATGGTGAGCCGTCCATCGGCGCCTCGCAGGAAATGGTGTTGGGCTGCTACTACATGACGATGGATCGCCCTGGGCTGAAAGGCGAGGGGCGTGTGTTCGCCGACGCCAATGAGGCGCGCATGGCCTACGACTTCGGCGTGATCGCGTTGCAGTCGAAGATCAAGGTGCGGCTTGAGGTTGAGCGTGTCTATAGCGAGCCTGGCAAGTGGGAGCAGATTGGCCCGCGTGACCTGGTGGAGACGACCGTCGGGCGCATCATCTTCAACGATGTCTTGCCCAAGAGCATTGTCTTCAAGAACTATTCGATGAAGAAGGAGAATCTGCGTGGGGTGATCGCGGAGTGCTTCAAGTACGAAGGCCGCGCCGCCACCGCAGACCTCGCCGACGCCATCAAGCGCCTGGGCTTCACCTATGCGACCAAGGCAGGTTCAAGCATCTCGATCAGCGATGTGATAGTGCCAAAGGATCGTACAGACATTCTCGCCGAGGCCGATGCAAAGGTCATCCAACTGGAGGAAGACTACCGCGAGGGGTTGATCACCGACGCCGAGCGGTATCGCCAGTCAGTGCAGATCTGGCTCGACGCGACCGACGTGATCCAGAAGCGCGTGCAGGAGGTGCTCGATCCCTACGGCTCGATCTACACTATCGCGAACTCCGGCGCGACAAAGGCGAAGTTCCAACAGATTCGCCAATTGTCGGGTATGCGTGGGTTGATGGCCGACCCGTCCGGGCGCATCATGGAGATTCCTGTGCGCGGTAACTTCCGCGATGGATTGAACGTGATGGAGTATTTCATCTCCAGCCACGGCGCCCGCAAGGGATTGGCAGACACGGCGCTGCGCACGGCGGGATCGGGCTATCTGACACGCCGTCTGATTGACGTGGCGCAGGATGTGATCGTCTCGATGGAGGACTGCGGCACAACCGAGGGCATCTGGATCACTGAGGACGACAGCAAGGCGATGAACGAGCCGTTCCGCAACCGGCTGGTTGGACGCATCCTGGCGACCGAGGCGCCAGGCTTCCCACAGTTCCCGGTGGGGTCTGAGATTGATGAGGATGTCGCCGACGCGCTCATTGCAGCCGGTGTGCAGCAGGTGCGTTGCCGCTCCGTCTTGCAATGTCTGGCGCCTCACGGGGTCTGCCGGATGTGCTACGGGCGCAATCTGGCGGTGGGCCAGCTTGTGGCGGTAGGCGACGCAGTAGGTATTATCGCGGCGCAATCCATCGGTGAGCCTGGCACGCAGTTGACCATGCGTACCTTCCACACTGGCGGCATCGCAGGCGCGCAGGAAGACATTACGCAAGGTCTGCCGCGTGTTGAAGAACTCTTCGAGGCGCGCACTCCGAAGGACAAAGCCATCATCAGCGAAATTGATGGCGTGGCTGAGGTGCAGATCGAAGAGAGCGGCGCCAAGAAGGTGCGCGTGGTGATGGCCGAGGCCATCAGCGACGAGTATCCACTGCCAAAGGGAAGTGAGACACTCGTGCAGGATGGCGATCACGTCGAGGCGGGCGATCTGCTGGCGCGGCTGCCTGAGGGTTCTAAGGGCGAGGAGGCTAGCGGCGAGCGCGAGGTGAAGGCGCGCACATCAGGGACGGTCTTCCTCAGCGGCGCACAGCGCATCATCGTGCGTTTCGATGAGCGTGAGGAGCGCGAGTATCCGGTGCCAGCGGCGATCAACATCATCGTGACGCCGGGGCAATCGGTGCAGGCAGGCCAGCCGTTGACCAACGGGCTGATCGATCCGCAAGACTTGCTCCATATCCTGGGACGCGAGGCTGTTCACCTGTATCTCGTGCAGGAGGTACAGAAGGTTTATCGCTCGACCGGTGTGTATATCAACGATAAGCACATCGAGATCATCGTGCGACAGATGTTGCGCCGCGTGCGGATCGATGAACCAGGAGACACAGACCTGTTGCCAAACGACCTGGTGGATCGCTTCCACTATGAGGAGACCAACGCGCGTGTACTTGCGGAAGGCGGCGAGCCTGCTACCGCGCAGACGGTGCTCCTGGGTGTGACAAAAGCCTCGCTCAACACGGAAAGCCTGCTGGCAGCGGCCTCCTTCCAGGAGACGACGCGTGTGCTGACGGAGGCGGCGATCACCGGCGCGACCGATCATCTGCGTGGCCTGAAGGAGAACGTCATCATCGGGAAGTTGATTCCTGCGGGGACGGGCTTGCGACAGCGGCAGGAGCTGCGCGAGAAGCAGCGGCAAGAGCGGCTGGCGGCGGCGATGTCGGCTTCTGGTCTGGGCACGTTGGGGCTTGGCGGAACGCTCACCACACCGGATACGACCGGGTTGCTCGGCGACGATTTCGAGAACTTCGACGGGTTTGACAGCTATAACGGGTACGATTCGTCTCCGTCAGTTGACAGCCAGCCCGATTAGTGGTAATATTACTCATTGTGCATCCTGCCTCAGGGCAGATCAAGACTGAAAGGTAGTATCCCTTGCCAACGATTAATCAGTTGGTGCGCAAGGGCCGGGGCGAGAAAAAGGGAAAGAGTAAGGCGCCTGCGCTGCAATACTCTTTCAACGCCTTGAAGAATCGTACGCTCCGCATGCCGGGCGGCGCGCCGCAAAAGCGCGGCGTCTGCACGCAGGTACGTACGATCACGCCGAAGAAGCCGAACTCGGCGCTGCGCAAGATTGCGCGCGTCAGGCTGTCGAACCAGCAAGAGGTGACGGCGTATATCCCCGGCGAAGGCCATAACCTGCAAGAACACTCGGTCGTGCTGATTCGTGGTGGGCGTGTGAGAGACCTGCCCGGCGTGCGCTATCATATTGTGCGCGGCGCGCTGGACAGCCAGGGCGTTGAGAAGCGACGCCAGGGACGCTCGAAGTATGGCGCGAAGCGCCCGAAGCCGGGTCAGGGCGCCGCGAAGCGCAAGTAAGCGTGAATGAAGCGTGCGCGGTGTTTACGCGGGTGAAGGTGTGCGCTAACGCCTGAAAACGCAGTGGCCGAAACCGGTCGGCGCGCTCTCCACGGAGAGAGAAGCTGCTGGCGAGGTCGGCGCAATATACCACGTCGTTGTGCGTAAGCGATGCGCGATAGATATGTGCGATACACGCGACGCCAACGAAGGTCTGAGAGCTTCCATCTTATGGGGAAATAGCCATTGGCGCCCCGCAAGGCTCCGGCGAATCGGAGCGCGTCAAACACGACGTTTTGCATTGTCCTCAGGCGGGGACAAACGCAGAAAGTGGACGCTGGAACAGCATCGGACAGGTGGGCGCTGGAGCGGTTTGCTCCGGCGCCATTGCGCTGTTCACAAGTATTGTCAGCAGCGTTCAGCAACGTCAAGAGTTGTTCATGAGCGAGACACGCTCACAGGGAAATTGGGAGAAAACAAGAAAGCTATGCCGCGACGAGCGAAAGTTCCGCACCGCCCAGTGGCGCCGGATCCCAAGTTCAACAATAAGAATATCACGCGCCTGGTCAGCCGCCTGATGTATGACGGCAAGCGCAGTCTGGCCGAGCGCATCGTCTATCAGGCGCTCGATCTCATCGAGCAGCGCGCCAAGCGGAATCCCGTTGAGGTCTTTGAGGCGGCCTTGCGCGCGGCTACCCCCACCACAGAGGTGAAGCCACGGCGTGTGGGCGGCGCGACCTATCAGGTGCCGGTGGAGATTCGCGGCGACCGCAAGATGGCGTTGGCGATGCGCTGGCTGATCGCTTCAGCCCGCAACCGCAACGGGCGTTCGATGGCCGAGAAGCTGGCCGCCGAGCTAATGGACGCGGCGAACGGGCAGGGCGCGACCATTCGCAAAAAAGACGAAACACATAAGATGGCGGAGTCTAACAAGGCTTTCGCACACTACCGCTACTAACTGCGGGAGCATTGAGGGAGCTAAATGGCTGGCAGAGAATACCCGCTCGAACGAACTCGCAACATTGGAATCATTGCGCATATTGATGCGGGGAAGACAACAACAACAGAGCGTATCCTCTTCTACACCAAAAAGATTCATCGTATTGGCGAGGTGCATGAGGGGGCTGCGACGATGGACTGGATGCCCCAGGAGCAGGAGCGCGGCATTACGATTACCGCCGCTGCGACCACCTGCTTCTGGCTGGATCATCGCATCAACATTCTCGATACCCCCGGTCACGTTGACTTCACTGCCGAGGTTGAGCGTTCTCTGCGTGTGCTGGATGGCGGCGTCGTCGTGTTCGATGCCGTCGCGGGCGTTGAGCCGCAATCCGAGACAGTCTGGCGGCAGGCCGATAAATATCGCGTGCCGCG
The DNA here is from genome assembly GCA_021324535.1 of Pseudomonadota bacterium. GTDB lineage: Bacteria > Chloroflexota > Ktedonobacteria > Ktedonobacterales > JADMIN01 > JAJPIU01. The sequence goes on along the minus strand of JAJPIU010000070.1, from coordinate 1,847 downwards.
CATCTGCTTCGTCAACAAGATGGATCGTATGGGCGCCGACTTCTGGCGCACCGTTGGCATGATCGTTGACCGCTTGAACGCGAAACCGGCGCCGATACAGATTCCGATTGGCCGCGAGGCTGAGTTCAAGGGCTTTATCGATCTCATCGAGCAGAAGGCCGTGGTCTTCACCGATGACCTGGGCACGAAGTCCGAGGCGACCGCTATCCCAGACAATATGGCCGACGAGGTGAAGCAGCGCCGCACAGAACTGTTCGAGGCGGTGGCGGAGTCTGAGGTTGATGACGAGCTGACGCTGAAGTTCCTGGAAGGCGAAGCGATCAGCAACGACGAGTTGCGCGCCGCCTTGCGCAAGGCCACCATTCAGGGCAAATTGGTACCCGTGCTGTGTGGCTCGGCGCTGAAAAACAAAGGTGTGCAGGCGATGCTCGACGCCGTGGTGGCCTATCTGCCTTCCCCGCTTGACATCCCGCCGCCTATCGCCACGCTTGAATCCACTGGCGAAGAGTTCCCGCTGATGGTCTCGGACGACGGCGAGTTTGTGGCGCTGGCCTTCAAGGTGGTCGCCGATCCCTTCGTTGGGCGGTTGTGCTACTTCCGGGTGTATTCGGGCACGCTCTCGTCAGGCTCGTATGTCTATAACGCGACGAAAGGCACAAAAGAGCGCATCGGGCGCCTGTTGCAGATGCACGCCAATCACCGCGAGGACATCGAGCGTATCTACGCGGGCGACATCTGCGCCGCCGTTGGCCTGAAGAACACCTTCACCGGCGATACGCTCTGCGCGCAGGATCGCCCGGTGCTGCTGGAGTCCATCCAGTTCCCGACGCCAGTGATCGCCATTGCCATCGAGCCGAAGACGCGCGCCGACCAGGACAAGATGGGCATTGCGCTGAATCGTCTCGCCGAAGAAGACCCGACCTTCCGGGTGCATACCGATGAAGATTCGGGCCAGACGATCATCGAGGGCATGGGAGAGCTTCACCTCGAGGTGATTGTGGATCGCATGTTCCGCGAGTTCAAGGTGCAGGCGAACGTTGGGCGCCCACAGGTGGCCTACCGTGAGACGATCACGAAGGTGGCGCAGGCCGAGGGACGCTTTGTGCGTCAGAGCGGCGGACGCGGTCAGTACGGCGATGTGTATATTCGCGTCGAGCCGCTGGAGCGTGGCAAAGGCTTCGAGTTCGTTAATGAGACGGTGGGTGGCAGCGTGCCGCGCGAGTACATCAAGCCGACCGAAGAGGGCGTGCGCGAGTCTGCGGAAGTTGGCGTGGTTGCTGGCTTCCCGATGATTGACATTCGCGCCGTTCTCTACGATGGATCGTACCACGAGGTAGACTCGTCGGAGATGGCGTTCAAGACAGCCGGTTCGATGGCCTTCCGCGCCGCCGCTGAGAAAGCCGGGCCAATTCTGCTTGAGCCGATTATGCGCGTTGAGGTGACCACCTCGCCTGATTTCTATGGCGAGGTATTGGGCGATCTCAATCGGCGGCGCGGCCATGTGACGGGGATGGAAGAGCGCGGCGGCTCGCAGATTTTGCGCGCCAATGTGCCGTTGGCCGAGATGTTTGGCTATGTGAACGATCTGCGCTCCATGACCAGCGGGCGCGCGTCGTACACCATGGAGTTTTCACATTACGAAGAGACGCCTCGCAACATCACCGAAGAGGTGAAGGCGAAGTCGTCGGGGAAAGTTGTGCGGGCGTAGTCGCCTACAAGCCAACGAGGAGTTAAGAAACAATGGCGAAGCAGAAGTTTGTGCGGGACAAGCCGCATGTGAACGTGGGCACGATTGGGCATATTGACCATGGCAAGACGACGCTGACCGCCGCCATCACCAAGGTGCT
>JAJPIU010000011.1 GCA_021324535.1 Pseudomonadota bacterium | reverse complement strand
GCGCCACGAAGTCCGCCTGAGCGGACTCTTCTCCGCGAAGAGTCCGGGCGTTTCACTTTGCCATACCCTACGGGGGTATGGTATAATGAGAAGCGACGGGCATGCGCTATGGTATGGTGAAGATGTTGATACGTGTCTCTCATACGCGATTACAGCGGTAGAGCATGGCAGAGAAGAGAAGGGATACTCAGGATATGGGCGATATGGGCGAGGCGGCACAGGCGAAGCTGGACGGCCAACGTAAAGCGCCAGCAGCGCAGGATATATACGATGTCATTATCATTGGATCGGGGCCTGCGGGCTATACGGCGGCGATCTATGCCGCGCGGGCCAATCTGCGTACCCTTGTCTTGCAGGGTGAGGAGACCGGTGGCCAGTTGATGATCACCAGTGAGGTGGAGAACTATCCAGGCTTCGCCGAGGGGGTGCTTGGCCCTGACCTGATGGATACCTTCGAGGCGCAGGCGAAACGCTTCGGCGCGACATTGCTTCCACGCAACGTCACCAAAGTTGACTTCAGCGCCCAGCCCTTCACCCTCTGGACGGATGAGGAGAGCTATCGGGCGCAGGCGGTGATCGTGGCGACGGGCGCCAGCGCCAAGTGGCTTGGCCTGCCCAACGAGCAGCGTTTGCAAAAGCGCGGCGTCAGTGCGTGCGCCACCTGCGACGGCTTCTTCTTCCGGGGGAAGGAGGTCGCAGTCGTGGGCGGCGGCGACACTGCGATGGAAGAGGCGCTCTTCCTGACACGCTACGCCACACAGGTACATCTGCTGCACCGGCGTGATACCTTCCGCGCGAGTAAGATCATGCAGGAGCGCGTGCGCAACAATCCCAAGATCACCATCCACTACAACACCGCCGTCGAGGATGTGTTGGGCGAAGACAGCGTAACCGGCCTCGCCATCCTCGATGTGGTGACGGGTGAGCGCCAGACGCTTCCCGTGCAGGGCTTGTTTGTGGCGATTGGCCACCAACCCAACACCGACATCTTCAAGGGTATCCTGGATATGGACGCCATTGGCTACCTGCGCACCTACAAGCACACGATGACCAACGTACCGGGTGTCTTCGCGGCTGGCGACGTTGACGACGCGCGCTACCGCCAGGCGGTGACGGCGGCTGGTGAGGGCTGCCGCGCGGCGATTGACGCGGAACGCTGGCTCGAAGCGCGCGGAGAGGTTGACCCCGCCGTGGTGAGCGATCCACGTGACTATGGCGAACTGCATGCGCCGACCAGCGAGATTGGTGTGGGAGCGTGATCGGGCAGCCCCCACCGTCCCTTCATTAGCTCGGCTCCTCCTCCGCTACGGTGGGAGAGGAGAAGTATAGAGTGAGAGCCTCTCCACCCATAGATGGAGAGGCTCTTTTCTACGATGACGCCAAATCTCCATCTATACTTACACCCCCAGGCCGACGCGCCATCTCCTTTCCTGACCCTACACTTGTGATGTGCGAACGAATGTCAGTGGTATCCGCCACACTGGCAAGCGCATATGCAGTCATGAGAAAAGGGAAATCATATGGAACGATTGCTCGAAGGCTGGGGGCGCTTCGTTGCCCGCTGGCCGTTGGTTATTCTTCTTGGCTGGGCGCTTGTGCTTGGCCTGAGTCTCCATTTCGCGCCATCCATTCAGTCGGTGGCCTACAAGCAAAACAACTCGTCTCTGCCCACCAGCGCACCCAGCCGACGCGCTGAGACGCTCTATGAGCAGAAGTTTCCCGGTGGGCAGGCGGCGGCAAACGGACACGAGGCCGGTGTGATCGTGCTGGTTGATCCGGCAGGTATCTCGCCAGCCGATCTCTCGCTGGCGCAGCGCATCGCCGCCTATCTCGATGCCCCTGCGACGCGCCCTGCGTATGTGCTCTCGGTCGCCGCGCCAGGGCCAAGCGCGCCGCTTGCAGAGTTCGAGAGCGCCGACCGACAGGCGTTGCGCCTGCCCATCACCTGGAGCATTGACAACGATTCCGAGCTTTCATCAAGCGTCAGCGCGATTGATACCTATCTAGCGCGGCAACCTATCCCTGCACACGGGACGCTTGGCCTGGTGAGCAGTTCCGCCATCACACGCGACTTCTATAGCAGCCTCTTCGGTGGCCTGAATATCGGCGTATTGGTCAGCCTGCTGATCATTCTGTTGGTGCTGGGCTATGTCTATCGTTCGCCGCTCGCCGTGATCGTCCCGCTGGCGGTAATCGGCGTCGTCTTTGAGCTTGCCAACGGCGTGATTGCCTGGTTGGGGCAGACGTTTGGCTTGCCGGTCGCCACGTTCAGCCTGCAATACGTCGGCTTTGTGCTGTTGGGGGCAGGAACCAACTATGGCGTGTTTCTGCTCTCGCGCTACCGCGAGGAGATCAGGCGCACTCCGGTGGACGGCGTACAGCCTGGTGAGATACGGCGTGCGGCGCTTGCTCGCTCAGTTGGGCGCGTTGGCGAGGCGATCTGCTCCTCCGCGCTGACGGTGGTGGCTGTCACTGGTATTATGGGGCTGGGTCAGTTGGCGTTGCTCCGCGAGACGGGGCCAGCCGTCGCTGTGGCGGTGGTATGCCTGCTGGCAGCGGGGATCAGCTTGTTGCCCGCGTTGATGGCGCTGTGTGGCCCGGCGCTCTTCTGGCCGGTCAATCCTCGCCCGGAGGGAGGCGCACATATGCAGTCCGCGCCGCCGACACGCGGTGTATGGGCGTTCGCTGGACGTGTGGTGACGCAACGCCCGTGGATGGTGACGGTGGTGACGTTGCTGCTGCTGACGCCGCTGGCGCTGGCCGCGCTTGGCATGCAGATCTCCTTTGATGATCTGGCGTCGCTGCCCGCCAGTGCGCCCGCTTCGCAGAGCTACGCTGCCTACCAGGCGCACTTCTCTGATAGCGCGACGGCGCAAGTGTTCATCAGCGCGCCGGGGCATGATCTGCGCCAGCCACAGTACGCCGCCACGCTGACCAGTGTTGAGCGGGCCTTGCGCACGACGGCGCATGTCAGCGGGGCACAGGGGCCAACCGATCTCAGCCTGCCAGCGGCGCTACGTGCGCAGGATGTGGCCAGCGATGGCAGCGCCGTCCTCATCACCGTGACAATCAACGTCGAGCCTGGCGCGCAGGCGGCGCGTGATACAGTTGACGCGCTCTACGCCAACGCCGACCACGCCCTCAGCGGCACGCAGCTCAGTGGCGCGACCGTGCTGATCGGCGGCGATAGCGCCGGCATGCGAGATGAGGCGGCGCAGATGGCCAATGACTTTATCCTGATCATCGTGGTCTCGTGTCTGGCGATCTATGTCATCCTGGCGTTCTTGTTGCGTAGCCTGACGGCGCCAGTGTATCTGATCGCGACGATTGCGCTCTCGGCGGGAACGGCGATTGGGCTGACGAACCTGGTCTACCACAACATTTTGGGCAAGCCGGTGTTTTACCTTGCGCCGCTGTTCGCCTTTGTCTTCCTGGTGGCGCTCGGCGAGGACTTCAACATCCTGACTATGGCGCGCATTCGCGAGGAGGTGGCGCTGTTTGGCCAACGGCGCGGCGTGGCGGCTGCGGTCGCGCTGACGGGTGGCGTTGTCTCATCCTGCGGTTTGGTGATGGCGGCCAGCTTCTCCCGTGCGATTGCCAGCCCCATCCTTGAACTTGCCGAGTCGGCCTTCGCCATTACGATTGGCGTGCTGATCGATACGTTCATCGTGCGCCCGTTGCTTGTGCCCGCTATCGTCATGTTGCTGGGTCGCTGGAACTGGGTCTGGCCAGGTCGCCGTGCGGAGGCTTCTACGTCGCAGACAGTGGATGCGTCTAGGCCAGCGGAGCAGCGGGCGGACATGTGAATGCGCGGCCTCCACTCCTGGCTCTTTCCCGCCGTAGTGGGAGAGAGCCAGAGGAATGTGTGATAAGCGACATAGCATGTCAGGTGACAGGCGCCGGTGATCTGGGCCGCAGGCTGGCACGTAAGAGTAGCCTTCTTCGCTATTGACGCTGTTTCCTCCTGGTGTGTGATATGATCGAGGCAAGAGGGCCGAGCGTATGCGGATCGAATGGAAAGAGAGCAACGGCAATGCGACGCGCGCTGGGATGTGTGATCATGCTGGCCAGCGTGATCTTTTGCCTGACGGTGCTCGGTTCGATCATCGCCGCCGCCGGTTTCGGTGATACGGCGTTTGGGTCGGGCGCGACGATCAACGTCGGCGAGGTGTTGCTGGTGTTGGCTATCTCGTTCATCGCCTACATAATCGGCCTGATCCTCTTCACCTCGATTCGCCGTTTCGACACGCCACCCAGCAGATTCCAGGGCTGGCTGGAATCGCTTGCCTTCTGGCGGCGCGACGGCAGCCGGTGATAGGCGATAGATATGCTATCGCTGGCCAACGGTCTGGAAGCGAGGCCGACGCGAAAGCGTTATCGTGAACGCGCCAAGCATACACGCGAGCAACACGCCTGTAACGATCATCAGCGCGTAGATCAAGCTGGCGCTGTTGAAGGAGCTTGGCGGCGCTACGCCCACACAATCAGGCGCCACCGCATTGTATTGGTTGTAGTGATTCCTCAGCAGCCCTGACACCTGTCCGTTCGTGGGAAGCGGGCCTTTTGGAGGAGCGATTGTTGGAAGCGTAGTAGGAAACCGTATGGGTGTATTCGTCGGCTTGGGCGTTGGCTTTGTTTGTGGGACAAACGTAGGTGTAGCAGTAGGGCGCCCGCTGGGGCTGGCTGTCGCGCAGGGCGTGACGCTCCCTGCGCGTTGAGCCGTGGGCGTGGTGTGAGGCGGCGGCGTGGTAGAACAAGGCATAGCGCCGGTATTTCCGCCAACGCCTTGTGAGGTGGCTGTGGTTGCGCGCGTTGGCGAAGGCGTTGGCTGTGTTCCAAAACCGGGGGTTGGGGTACAGCTGGCCGTTGCGGCTGTAGCGCCATCCAGCCGCGCCGCCTGCGCTGGCCCTGTCAGCCCCAGACCAAGCCATGCGCCACACAACGCCAGCAGCGACAATGCGATTACAGCGGCGATGAGCCGCCGCCGATGACGAGAAGTAGGGGAATGCGCGCGCGATTGGATGATACGGATGATACGGATGCTGCGGATGATACGGATGATACGATTGCCAGATGTTCCCATTATTGCCCTCTTTGAAGAAAGCGTTCAATGATACTGCCAGACATGGGATGAAGCCACCCCCCCTCAGTCTACCTTTTCCTGAATGAAGTTGCAACGTAGCGGGCAAACTCGTGTGATCATGTGTGATTGATCGCCCCTCTCAACCGTCTAATAGTTCAAGAACACATGTTCTAGAAACAGAGAAAGGGGCAAGGCGATGGCGCGGGTCTTTGTGGTTGACGATGATCGTTCGATTCGTGACTTGCTGCGGATCGCTCTCGAACTCGAGGGCTATGAAGTGACCACCTTTGGGAATGGTCGCCAGATGATCGATGCGTTCGAAGCCTGTTCCAGGGCGCAGCAGGCTCCAAGCGCGCCAGGAGTCATCCTGATGGATATGATGATGCCGGTGATGGATGGCTGGGCCGTCTGCCAGTATCTCGAAGCGCATGGAGAGGTATTGGGCGAGAGCCGGTTGATCGCAATGTCGGCGGCGGCTGAGCCAGGCGACGAGGCGCCCCCGCTGGCGCAGATGTTGCTCTGCAAGCCGTTCCACCTGGATCGCTTGCTGGAGCTTGTCGCCGCGCAGGCGGCGCTTCTGCCACAGGGCCAGATGGAGACGCCAGCGCCTGCGCCGGAACTCTTGCCGGTAGCCCCTCTAGCGACGCTCCGTGCTGCGGGATAGGCCGACAGGTTCAGCGATGTGCGGACAAATAGCAGAATAGCAACCGAGTACCAGGCAAGGAGAGCAGCGCCTTCCCGTTGCTCCTCGCTGCGTTGTATGCTGTAGGAGATATTTTATCTTCCTATCCACAGACGACACAGCGAGGAGAGAGCATGGTTGGCACGCATGCGCAACGCAAGAGAAGCGAAAGCGGGGGGGCGCGCAGGGTTGGCGCCAAAGAGCAAGGACACCAGCGAAGGCGATGGGGGGGATGGCCACATGGCGCCTGGCGTGGTTGTGCGCTCATGCTAGGGACGCTGGCATGTGTGCTACTGGCAATGAGCGGCTGTGGGTCGGGGACAGCTACGATTACTCCTCCCACCGCAACCCCAGGCCCCATCACGATCACGACCGATCTCAGCAGCTATTCGGTGAGCCAGGCCATCGGCGTCACCGTTACCAACACCTCGCGGACGCCCTACTACGTCCAGAACGATCATTCGGCTTGCTCTATTGTACAACTGCAACGGTATGTTGGCGGCGCAACCGGCTGGGCCTCGGTTGACCCCTGCAATACACTTCAAGCGACACAGGTCTTGTCAATCACCGCCGGACTGCAAGAGCCATTTACCCTGGCGCCTACCTCGCCGGGGGATCCCAACGCATGGGATGGTGGAATCTATCGGGTGCAGGTTGGCTACACCACCAATCCCGACGGCTCAACCGGCCTTCAATTCGCCTACTCCGCCGGGTTTACCATCCATTCCTGAAGCGGCTGAAAAGGAAACGCACAATGACAGATATGTCACCTGAGACGTCGGTAGAGCCTGGGGCTATTCAGCAAACGCCTCACTATGTCGTCGCCAATTTCCCGTTTACGCCACACGATCAGGAGCGGCTGCGTGCGACGCTTGGCGACATGATTGCCTTTACCCTTGGCGACCAGCCATTTCGCGAGGCGCTGCTCAATCATCCTGAAACCGATGTGGTCATCATGCTTCTGCCGCCAGCCAATCTGCCCGCGCTTGCGCCGAATCTGCGCTGGCTAGCATTGACAAGCGCAGGCTCTGAGCAGGTCTTTCGGGTGGGTTTGCCCAGGAGCATGCCGAATCTGCCGATCACCACAGCCAGCGGTATCCATGCTGTGCCCATCAGCGAATATGTCTTGAGCGTGATGCTAATGTGGGCGCGCCAGTGGCCCCGCATGCTGGCATTGCAACGCGCCCATGAGTGGCCGCAACAGGGCGAAATTCTTGGCGGCGAACTGGAAGGCGCAACGCTTGGAATCATCGGCCTGGGAGCGATTGGACGGCGTATCGCGCAGCTTGGTCATGCCTTTGGCATGCGCGTGGTGGCCCAGCGACGCAGCGCCTCCCCTGGTCAGACTGATCCCGACGCCGACGAACTGTTGCCGCCTGAGCGCCTGGCCGATCTGCTGGCGCAGGCCGACTTTGTGGTAATCAGTGCGCCGAATACCTCTGAAACGCGCCATGTGATCAACGCCGAACGCCTGGGGCAAATGAAACGGTCAGCCGTGCTGATCAACATTGCGCGCGGCGACCTGGTGGACGAGGAGGCGCTGATCGCTGCGCTCCGCACAGGAACCATTGCAGGGGCCGGGTTTGATGTCACGGCGAGGGAGCCGCTGCCACCTGATAGCCCGCTGTGGGACATGCCAAACGTCATCCTTTCGCCACATATCTCCGGCCTGACGCTACGCTATAGTGACCGCCTTACCACACTGTTACTCGAAAACATTGCGCGCTATCGCGCCGGGCAGCCGTTGATCAATCTGGTGGACATCACACGCGGGTATTAGGGCGTTGTCTCCTTACAAAATTGGGGCTTGACCTTCCAGCGAAAGGAAGGTGTACGCTGAGAGTGTTGGAGGAAACGGTAGTGTGGCGATGGTGGGAAGCGGCGCAGAGCTAGCGGCGTCGGTGTCCACCTTCGCCACGAGAAAGCAGGTGTGAGGCGATGGGAACGACTGTGGATGCGCGTGGGAAGACGTCTCCCGCGCCACGAGAAGCAGGCGCCACGCTGACGATTGGTCAGATTGCGCGGCTGACCGGCGTCGGCGCCAAAGCCATCCGCTACTACGAGAGCGTTGGCTTGCTGCCACGTCCGCCGCGCGGCGTGAATAGCTATCGTCGCTACGGTCAGGCCGATGTCAATCGCTTGCTGCTGCTGCATCGCCTGCGCACGCTGGGGACACCGATCACGGCGGCGCGAACCGTGCTGGATCGGCTCGCCGATGAGACTGGCGCCCAATGCGCAGACGTGCGCGAGGAACTGCTGACGCTGCTCGACGAGCGGTTACGCACACTGGATGAGGAGATCGCCACGTTGCGCGCGCTGCGGGGCGAGGTGGCTGGCTATCGGCGCGCGATAGTCTCCTGCCAGCCGCATCCGGGTGTGCGTTACCACGACTGCATGGCGCAGGCCACGCCAGCCGTCCAGACGACCGGCTTTCCCTGCGGTGGCGAGTCGCTGTCTCCTTCAACACAAGACGACCCATACTTCAATGTTCCCGACATTCCATACAAGGAGCAATCCGATGAACACGTCTGTTGTCACCAGGGCTCATGCTGCGCCTGAGCGTTTGTATCGCTCGCCATCGGCGGCGTGCTGCGAGTGCGATTGTGGCTGCCCTGAGGGGACGTGTGAGTGTGGCTGCGGCTGCTGCTAGCCAGCGCATAATCACTCACAATCGTTACGCCCCACTTGTCCAGATCGGGGGAAGTGGGGCGTTTTGCGTATTCGATCATCCGGCTTCTCAACAAGCGAACAGGATCAGCGCGTCAATAATTGGCTCCAGCGGCTGGCGTTCAGGTGAGCAGCGATCTGGCAAATATGGTCTCCGGCGAAATCGAAGAGCATGGTGGCCGCCATGTGGGCGCGCCCGTCAGCCTCGTGAGCGTTTATCCAGTTTTCCCTGAAACGGAGCGCGACGCCATTTGAGTGTGAGGAAAACTGGCGTTCATCGAAGCGAAAATCGGGAAATCTCCACCAGACGTCTTCCAGGTGTTTGCGGAAGGCGGCGCGCCCATGGACACTGCTCTGCTGTGCGAAGCTGGACTGCGTGGGTGGATAGAACACGATATCTTCTGTACAAAGCGCCAGGCAGGCGTCGAGATCGTGCGCATTGAAGGCAGAGCAGTACCGCTCGACGATCTCCATCCGGCGCCTTTGTTCAGGGGCAGGCGCCCGTTGCAAGTGCGTGGTGATCGTCGTGAGGAGCTCGCCCATGTCAAACGGTTTCGCAAGCAGAAAGGTAAACCCCTCTCCGAGTGCCGCTTCCTCCATGAGTGGCCAGCCGGTGATGACGCCGATAGGCGTTGGACGAATGGCGGCCAACAGGGGAACGAGTGAGGGGAGGGCCTGCTCACGTTCATGAATGAACACATCGGTCAGCGCAAGATCAAAGAGACGCTCATCTGCCAGGGTTAGCGCCTCATCCAGCGTTGTCGCCAGCGTCACCTCATATCCCTCTTCACTCAGGAACTCGCTCAGGAGCGCGCCCAGTTCGGGATCGTCGTCGGCGATCAGCAGGCGTGGGTGTGTATCAGGGTGATTCATCATCTGCGTATCCCTCCACCGCAACCCCTTGCAACCCTGTATTGTTTGGCGTATCTGAAGTGTCTGTACTGTAGGTTTGCATGTAGCATAGCACATAGAAGCGAAGATGGCATGAGCAACAGAAAAGGGCGAAACGCGGCGCAGTCTTCAGGCGTGGAGTGAGTCGCCCGCAAGGCTAGCTACCCGCATGGGGTGGAGGCGGGGCCACCAGCCAGCGGAAGGCGCGGCGCTTGGGCGGCTTGGGGGGCGTGTGGGACGAATGCGGTATGGCATGGTTGGCGCCGTCCAGCGTATCGAGCAGCGAGTTCACGCTCTGTGCGACGCCTTCCACCATCAGGTAGCCGGAAGGTTTTACCGCGTCGCCCACCAGATAGAGGCCCGTCAGCGGAGTAGTGGGCGTCACGTCGGCGCCTTGCGCGCGGCGATTGACCGGCCACTCGCCGCGATACTGGCTCATCGTCAGGATGGTGATCTTCGTCCCGAAGTCGTCGCCAAAGAGTCGGCGTAGATCGGCGCGCGCCGCCTCACGCTCGGCGTTCACGTCGTCGCTACGCATCAACTGATGGGTGATCAGCAGATGCTTCCCCGGCGGGGCAAGACGCGCGTCGCTGTTGCTAGGCTGCACAATGCCCGCGATGCGTTCAGTATCCAGGCAGTACATGATGCCGCGATGGGGAATCACCGAGACATCGCTCAGGAGGTGAACCTTCAACCCACTTGCCTCGCGTTTGCCCGCTGGCGCCGACGGTTCCTCATCTGATGTTTCCAGGGATGGAGCATCCATCAGCCGTTGTGTCGCCTGGGGGCCGATGTTGCTGATTACCAGCGGCGCATGCAGCAGCGTCACCTCGCCGGTGCGTTTGTCGCGCACACGCACGCCCGTCGCAGCGCCGCCTTCCTGGGTGATGGCCAGCGTCTCGTGCTGCAAGAGCAGTTCGCCGCCTGGAGTGGTGGTCACGCGGCGCTCAAGCTCGCCCGTCAACGCGGCGCAGCCCCCCTCGACAATCCCCGGAGCGCCATAGCGAAACATATTTTTGGTCGTCTCGACGATCTCCGGGTAGGTTACGTCGTCGAGGTCTACGCTGAGGGCAAAGTGGCAGACGCGCTCGAAGTAGGCGTAGAGTTCCGGCGAGTGTGCGCGGCTGATGCGCCGGTCGAGCCACTGGTGATAGGTGAGCGTTTGCTCCTCCGGGCGTGGCTGGCGCAACAGCATCTCGTAGCCAAGTCGCACGAACTGAGCGAACTGGCGCGCGCCAAACACATGCGCAAGCTGTAACACCGACCGGCAGACGTATTGTCTGCCGCGCACGTGAAATGAGGCGAACACCTGAGAGTCGTGGATGTGATGAGGCACGCCAAGCGCACGTAGCATTGCCGCAAGCTCGCCATTTGTACCAAAGGGCAGCATATGCACGGCGCCCGTGCTCACCTGCGCCCCCTGGAACGTCTTCGCGGTGAAGCGTCCGCCGGGATGCGCCAGCCGCTCGACCACTACCACGCGCTGGCCGCGCCGCAGAAACTGCGCCGCCGTGAGCAGTCCGCCAAGCCCCGCGCCGATGACCACCACATCGCACTCGCGCTCGTGTGTTCCGTGCGCTACACGCTCGCCCGTTGGCGCTCGTTCGTCAGCTCTGCCAAAGACCATCGCCTCTGCCATTGTTTCGCTATCCGATCTGCTCAATGGCGGCGCGTACCTGGTCGGCAACGCTGTGGCCTCCACGTAGCTCGGTCGCCAGCCGCACGCCAGCCGCCAGCAGCGCGTTCTGTCCGCCTGAGCGCAAGGCAGCAGGCAGCGCCAGATATTCGGCAGCGGCTGCTGTCACCATCGGCAGGGCGTGCGCGGCCAGCGCATCATCTGCGGAGCCAGTGGCGTCGTTGAGTGAGGCAGCCAACGCCAGCGCGCCCACCAGTCCGCGTGGCGCATTGCCAAGTTGAATATAGCGCCGTGCGGTTGCTAGCGCCGATCCTAGATCGCCAAGAGCGATCTGCTGATCGAGCGAGCGCAACATCGTCGCAGGGATCAATCCGCCGAGCGGGGCCGAGGCGCTTGCGGAGATAGCCAGTACGCCGCCGGTTGGCGCGCCTGGCTGCGCTTCGTTAATGGCGCAGGCGGCAGTATAGAGCAGTGGCCATATTTGCGCCGCCTGGGTATGCAGCATCGCCATATGCACGGCATGCGCGTAGCGCAAGAGCTGTCCCGCGCGTACAAGCGCCGCGCGGTCGCCCGTCGGGGCGGCGTTCACGCGCTCAGCCGCCGCCAACGCCAGCCCAGCGCCCACGCCCTGCGGAGTCGCGCCGTTCTTGAGCGCCGTCAGCACTGCGGAGCAGGCCGCTGTGGCGTTTCCCCCACTTATCGCTCGCTGGAACTCCGCGCCTGCCGCCTCTTCTTTGGGAACGGAGAGACGTTTGCGCAGCCAACTGAGATCGTTGTTGGGCTGCGCGGCGAAGGCTTGGGCGGCTTGGGCTGCGGGCGTATCGGGCGATTGGTCAACCATCAGCGGCGTAAACCAGTAGATGAGCGCAGGCGTCTGGTCGCCCCATTCGGCCATGTCTTCCACATCGCTTGCCGAGAGGGCGAAGGTCAGCGGGAAGCCATTCGTCGGATAGCGGAAACGCAGGGTGGTATAGATCGCCTCCTGGATGTGCCGATAATCTGTCCCAGTCGCGTAGAAGCCAAGGAGAATCCGACGAATTTGCTCGACATCACGCTTGCTGAACGCCTCGGCCAGGGCGCCGTGCGTGCCATCAGGATGCTTGATGTCGGCTGGCTCGAGTGGCTCCGGCAGAGAGGGATGCGGCTCACGCAGGCCCGCCCCTACCGAATCGGCGACGGCGAGAAAGCCCTGCGCCAGCGGAAATGCGGCTGCGTAGACACGGTGGGCCTCGTCGCCCGACTCGGCGCCCAGCGGAATCGCGCGTATCCAATCGGCGACCTGACCTGTCGCCCCCAGCACACTCAGCGCATGGGGGCGCGCATTGCCCCACAGCGCGGCGATCCCCACGCGGGCAGCGATATAGGCAGGTTTGACGTTACGTGCGCCAAGCAGGCGCACGGTCTCGCGAATGGTAGCGGCGGTATCTTGCGCGGCGACTGCTTCGAGCAGCGGTGTCGTATCGGCATGCAGCATGGTGGCCATGACGTTATTCCAGCTCCTTATAGCATTGGATAGCACTGGCAAAATCGTGAGGTGTACCATACCAAAGCATACCATGCGCGGCCAATCCAGCCCAAGAGGGCGCCGAAACGGGCGAAACGGAGCCTTGCGTATGTTATGTCGCAATGTGATATAATTTTGAGTAGGGCCATATCCAACGCGCCGTCGCAGTATACATAATGGGAGAGATGGGATGGCGCGCCGCCTGGCCCTCGTGTTTGGGTTTGCCTGTTGGGAGGCGTCTGCAATGGAGCAGAGCGCCAGAACAAAGAGAGGGTAACTCTATGGGTATGCTGCGGGTTCTGTCACAGCGCGGTGATGATACCGTCACCTGGAACTCAGAGAAAGCCGAGCAGGGTGATCCTGAGGCGGTGGCCGCCGTGCGCGAGGCCGAGCGGATTTTTGCCGAGACGCGCGCGCGTGGGGGGACGGCGTATGTCGTTGGGAGGGAGCGTCCGCCCGTACAGATTGAGCAGTTCGATCCACAGGCCGATCAGATTGTCATGGTTCCACGGGTGATCGGGGGATAGCGAGTGGTAACCGGATCGGTCGCGTCCTGGATCGGGTTGTTGCTGGCGACCGCGCCCCCGGCGATCATCCTGACGGCTGCCTGGCTGCGCACATCGTTTGCCGAGCGGCGCTCATATCGCATGCTACGCGACGTGCTGAGCGAGCCTGAGTATCACCAGTTGGTGAAGCAGGACTATCTCGAAGTGCCCAGTCCCAGCCTGCCGGAGCGGGTCTATCGCATTCCACGTCAACCGGGTCGGGTCGCCGTGTATGAGCACGGTGAGCGTGTGATGGAGTTGTGCCTCCAACCCGTCAAGCCATTGCCACCGGGCGATCTGGTGGTGATGCACAAGCTGCTCATCCAGGCCAACGAAGAGGCGTACCTCAAGACCGCGAACCACTTTAGGCCAGGAATATATACCTTCCCGGCGCCTCCATTGATGCTTTGGTACTGATAGTTCATCATCGAGTCGTCCCCTCTCCAGATATGAGAGGGGACACGTTTTCTTCCCCCTTCCCATCTATGGGAAGGGGGCTAATGAAGGGACTATGGGGATAGGTTAGCGCAGGCGTCGCCCACAGTTTGAACAAAACGAGGCCGTAGAGGGAGCCAGTTGCTTGCAGTTGGGACAGGGCTGTAGCGCGATAGCCGTCCCCGCCGCGCTGGCGCCAGGGGTGACGGCGGGCGCGGGCGCAGTGGCCGCCGGATCAGCGTGATAGGCGCCTGACGCGCCAGGCGTATAGCTTTCCGAGCGGATCGCCTCGATCTCGGCGCGCGCGTGATCGATCTCATCCTGCACTTTGCGCACCTGCTCGGCGATCACTTTGAGCTGATTCTGGGTGATCTGGCCGTGCTTTTCCAGGTCGAGCACCGTGCTGACCATCTGCTCCACCGCCGAGGCGCGCTCACGCAACAGCAGGTCGAGTTCGCGCTGGTGAGCGTTCACCCGCTGCATCTTGTCCATCTCCCAGGCGGCGCGGCTCGCGACATTTCCCGCTACGCGCTTCGCGTTGTCGAACATATCTTGCATTGGTCTACCTCTTCTTTGGGTTATACGGGTTATACGCCGTTGTGCTGGCAGGGCGCAGAATAATTCACTCGTCGAGCGTGATGGCGTTGGGGTAGTGGCGTATCTCGTCAATTGCTCCCCTCGGCGTCAACTGGATCGCCACGACATCCAGACGATAGGCTGGTTCTGGCGTCTGCGCTCCCTGCCCCTGGCGCTCCATCCACCCCTGAACGAACAGTTGGAGCGTGGTGAGCAAGCGCCGCCGCTTGGCCGGTGTGATAGCCTCCTCCGGCGCGCCCATCGCCGTCCCCCGGCGCGTCTTCACCTCCACTCCGATCAGTGAACCGTCGGCGTCAGTAGCCACCAGATCGAGTTCGCCATAGTGGCAATGCCAGTTGCGCGCGATGATACGGTAGCCATGCGCCTCGAGCCAGTTTGCCGCCAGCGACTCTCCGCCGCGTCCCAGTCTGGTTCGCGGCGTCATCGACTTGGGCGCTGGCTTGGAGCTGGCCGGTATCGGCTTATCGGGTGGCATGCGCGCCTCGCTTTCACCTTTCAATACGTTATCGGGAGAAGCCGGGTGACGTATTCCAACAGCAGTATACAACGGCGTTCGGCGCGAAGAGTTGCGCATACGTATAATAGAAAGGAAGCGCGTATTGAGGGTGAGCAAGAGCCAGCGAGAGAAAAGAGAGCACGATGAGGCGCCAGAGGGAGCCGAAGCCACAGCAGCACGCCAAAAACACAGAACCCACGAGAGCACTGCCGGAACCGCCGGAGATCATTCTGAGCGACACCGACAGCCGGACGGAGACGTCCATTGGAGCGGAAGGGCTTGTCGTCGTGACGGGCGTCTTCGATCTGCTGCATATCGGACACCTCCGCTTTTTGGAGGCAGCGTGTCGCCTGGGCGACCGATTGATCGTTGGTGTGGAGTCGGCTGAGCGGGTGCGCCGCTGGAAAGGGCCGAACCGCCCGATTCAATCCGATGACGACCGCATGGCGCTGCTGATGGCGTTGCGTGTGGTAGATGGCGTCTTTCTGATCACCGGCGAACGTGTTGATCCCGAATACTACGCGGAACTCTTGCGCCCGATGAATGCGCGCTATCTGGCCGTCACGGCTGACGATCCGTTCCTGAAGGAGAAGCGCGAGGCGATGGCGGAGATGGGTGTGGAGCTACGGGTGGTGATCCCGCGCATCGAGAACTACTCCACCACGCGGCTTGTGCGCCTGTTGGGCTTGCCGTGAAGTGTCCGTATGGTTGACGACGCAATGCTCCTCATGATATATTCTTACAAATATCCTGCATAGTGAGACGACGTGCGAGACGCGCGTGGCCACCGCAAGCCATTCGTTAGCGAGGTGGAGCAGGCAACACGGGCGTCAGCAGAGCAAAAGGGAGACGCGCGCAATGGCGACCACGGCGGCCACCTCAGAAGAGTGGCAGTGGAAGTTTGGGAAAGAAGGCTTGACGTTCGACGACGTCTTATTGATTCCTGCGGAGTCTGCTATCCTCCCAGGTGATGTATCAACCGCCACGCGACTTACCGCCGAGATCGCACTCAACATCCCGATTCTTTCCGCCGCGATGGATACCGTGACCGAGGCGCGTCTGGCGATTGCGCTGGCCCGCGAGGGTGGCTTTGGCGTCATTCATCGCAACCTCTCCATCGCCGATCAGGCGGGTGAGGTGGACAAGGTCAAACGCTCTGAGTCAGGCATGATCACCGATCCGATTACCCTCAGCCCCGACGATACCCTGCAAAGCGCGCTCGACGTGATGAGCCGCTACCACATCTCCGGCATCCCCGTCACCGAGCAGGGCAAGCTGGTAGGCATCCTCACCAACCGCGATCTGCGCTTCACTCGCCCCGAAGACCTGGGTCGCCCCATTGGCGAACTGATGACGCGCGAACGGCTGATCACGGCACCCGTCGGCACGACTCTCGAAGAGGCGCGCGACATCCTGCACCGCTATAAAGTGGAGAAGCTGCCTGTTGTGGACGACCACGGCATGCTCAAAGGCTTGATCACCGTCAAAGACATTCAGAAGAAGAAACAGTATCCGCTGGCGGCGAAGGATAGCCAGGGGCGGCTGCGCGCTGGCGCAGGCGTGGGCGTCGGCCCGGATGCGCTTGAACGCTGCGAGGCGCTTGTTGCCGAGGAGGTGGACGCGCTGGTAGTGGATACGGCGCATGGCCACTCGCGTATGGTGATCGAGACGGTCAAGCGCATCGCCGAAGCCTTTGGCAAGCGCACGCAGATCATCGTTGGCAATGTGGCGACCGCCGAGGCAACCGAGGTGCTGATTGATGCGGGCGCGCATGCAATTAAGGTCGGCGTGGGACCGGGGTCTATATGTACGACGCGGGTCGTGGCCGGGACGGGCGTCCCACAGATCACGGCGGTCTACGACTGCGCCCAGGCGGCGGCCCCGCGTGGCATCCCGGTGATCGCCGATGGCGGCATTCAGTTCTCCGGCGACATCGCCAAGGCTATCGCGGCGGGGGCCGATACGGTCATGCTGGGCAGCCTGTTGGCAGGCGTGGACGAAAGCCCAGGCGAGTTGATCATCTCGCAGGGCGAACGCTACAAAGACTACCGTGGCATGGGATCAATCGGCGCGATGAAGGGGCGCAGCTATAGCAAAGACCGCTACTTCCAGGGCGGAGCCGCCGACGAGAGCAAGCTGATCGCCGAGGGCATTGAGGGGCGTGTACCCTACAAGGGGCCGCTCACGACGATGGTCTATCAGTTGGTGGGCGGACTGCGTCAGGCGATGGGCTACGTCGGCGCCGCAACGATTGACGACCTCAAACGGGCGCGTTTCATCCGCATGACGGGTGCGGGCCTGCGCGAGAGCCATCCCCACGACATCGTGATCACCAAAGAGGCGCCCAACTACGCCGTGGGGCGGCGGTAGCAAAGAGGCGGGGGATAGCAGCGAGGAAAGGCGGGCGGGAAAGGCGGGCGGGAAAGGCGGGCGGTTGAAACCGCGCCTAGGGGCTGGAGCCACGAAGTCCGCCT
>JAJPIU010000163.1 GCA_021324535.1 Pseudomonadota bacterium | reverse complement strand
TGGGAGAAGTTTGTAGACGCGCGAACGTACCAGTCTCCCGTGTAGTGAAAGTTGTGTAATGCGCCATCTCGCCGCTCCTTCATCGGTTGCTTCATGTCTCTATTATATGTATATGACGAAACACGCTGATTGAAGGAGCATTGGCGGAAAAAGCATACCTGCCATGCGATGCTCATGAAAGAAAAGGCTTCTGCGGCAGGTATGCTGATGTTTCATGTGAAACGATGGTAGGGGTCAGCTTTTGGCCTAGCGTTTTGCGCGCGACTTCGCTGGCGCAGCGCCAGCGCGTGAGGGCGTCTTGCTGTTCTTGGCTGCCTCGCGCATCACCGTCGGGCGCGCCACAATGGCCGGGTCAGCGCCAACGATGTCGAGAAAGCGGATCGCTTGGCGGATACCCTTGTAGAAATAGGGCAGGTGGTATTTCTCATTGGGCGCATGGATGTTGTCATCCGGAAGACCTGTGCCGATGAAGACGACAGGCACATGCAGCACGCTGCCAAAGAGCGCGCCAATCGGGATCGAGCCGCCTTCGCGCTCAAACACCGGGGGGCGTCCCCACTCTTGCTCCAACGCGCGCTCGGCGGCCCGAATGTACACGTTGTCAATTGGAACAACCATGCCCTCGCCCTGATGCACCAGTCGCACCGTCATGGTGACGCCGGGCGGGCACAACTGGGCGACGCGCTTCTGAAGCAAAGGCAACACCTCGTCGGGATGGAGCTCCGGTGGAAGGCGCAGGCTGACCTTCGCGACTGCCTCGGCAGGGATCACTGTCTTTGCGCCCTCGGCGGTAAAGCCGCCGCGAATGCCATGTACTTCCAGTGTGGGGCGCGCCGTCAGACGCTCGCGTGGATCGATCTTTTCTTCACCGGGGAGAACATCAATGCCCATCTCGCGCTTGAGGATGCCCGGCACGTCAACCGGGCTGCGCTCCCAGAGGGCGCGTTCCTCGGCGGAGATGGGTTTGAGCTTGCGATAGAGCTGCGGGATGGTGATGCGCCCGTCGGGGCCTTTGAGCTTTGCCAGCACAAGCGCCAGCGCATGGATAGGATTCGGCGCCACGCCGCCAAACGCGCCGGAATGCAGGTCATGTTTGGCTCCGCGCGCCACGATCTCGGTGTAGAGGATGCCGCGTAACCCATAGACAATTGCCGGAACGCCGGGCGCAGGCATACCGGTATCGGCGATGAGCGCCACATCGCACGCCAGCGCCTCAGGATGTTCACGCACATAGGCTTCGATGGATTCCCCGCCAGCCTCTTCTTCGCCTTCGATCAGCAGACGCACATTCACTGGCAAACCCTGATGCGTCTGCATCAGCGCCTCAAGCGCCTTCAACAAGCCAAACATCTGCCCTTTGTCGTCAACCGCGCCACGTGCATAGAGGTTCTCGTTGCGGATTGTCGGCTCAAAAGGCGGACTGATCCACGGGTTGCTCTCGTCTGAGTCGGTTGGCTGCACATCATAGTGGCCGTAGATCAAGACGGTTGGCTTATCGGGCGCTTCGAGCCACTCACTATAGACGAGGGGATGGCCTTGCGTTTCGATGATCTTGACGTTCTTCAGCCCGATGCGCTTCATCTGGTCGGCGACGAACGCGGCGGCCCGCTCGACATCTTTTTTGTGTTCGGGTAGCGTGCTGATGCTGGGGATGCGCAGCAGGTCTTTGAGGTCTTCGAGGAACTGCTCACGGTGGCGATCCACATAGGCCAGCGCCTCCCCTGTCTTGGGATCGGTGTGTGTCGTATGCGTCTGATGGGTCTCTTTTGCCATGACGAAACCTTCTTCTCTATCTCGCCGGATCGAATGCGCCTGAAAGTAGCCAGGATGTATGGGGAGATAAGCGCCATGAGGTGGCGCGGCTACCGAGGCGCGTGTTTGCGCTATGGTCTATCGTATCAGTATCGGCGTAGGCTGTCTAGCCGCATACATCCATCGTACACATGGCGAAGAAGCATTGAGGGATTACTTCCTGCATGCCTCGACGAACGCCACAAACAATGCGTGGCTGAGCGGATCGCTCTCTACCAACTCTTCGGGGTGATATTGCACCGCCAGCGCATAGGGATAGTCACGCGCTTCCAACGCCTCGGCGACGCCATCCTCTGCCCATGCCGTAACCGTCAGCCCGGCTCCTGCATCCTTCACTGCCTGATGGTGTAGACTGTTGACCTGGTGTGTCTGCGTATCCAGGATTGTTGCCAGCCGAGACTTCTCGTCTATACGAATGCTATGCGCCCGGTAGTCGCGAGGGTGTTCCATTTGGGGATGGCGCAGGCTCTCGGTGCGCTGGCTGACAATATCCTGATAGAGACTTCCACCGCACGCGACGTTCAAGAGCTGCATGCCCCGGCAGATGCCAAAGATCGGGAGGCCTCGTTCCATCGCCTTGCGGGTGAGCGCCAGTTCGAGCGCATCGCGTTCCGGCTCGATTGCTCCACAAAACGGCAGGCGTTCCTCATGGTAGGAGGCAGGATCAATATCGGCTCCGCCACTGAGCAACAGGCCGTCTAGCTTTGCCACCAGGGTCTCGCAGATCGCTCCCAGGTAATCATCTTCACTGAGGGGAATGAAAACGGGCGCGCCGCCCGCGCGTTGCACTGCCCTGGCGTAGGAGCGATTATTCGCGTACAACGGGCGATGTGTTGTGTTGCTCAGTGTTGCATAGGTGGGAATGCCAATCAACGGGATAGCCATGGCATGCGCCTTTTCTGTTTCAAGAGGAGTACAGGTATGATTCGTTGGTAGTATCGCATATCTGTCCAGGATGTGTCTATACGTGATGAGCAAACGGACGCTCTCGTTGGACACATGCGAGAGCGTCCGGGCCTGTTTTCGTGTAGGCGAATGATTGCAAGGGCGACCTTAAGAGCCTTAGAGGACGGGAGCCGCTTCAGGCGGCTCGCTCTGAGCGGTCGCCAGCGTCAAAGCGCCGTCTCCTTGGGTTACGTCGAGCGCAGGGGGCTGTGTAATGCGTTGAATGGCGCTTCCTACGCCCGTTCCTTTTTCGCCAGCCGATGCGATGTCTGGATGGGAGCGGCTCGCCACAAAAGACATGACGAGGGTAAGCGCCAACCAGGCCAGAAGCATGCACAAAACAATATTTGCCAGCATAGCAAGGTACCTCGAATGAGTGCTAGACCAGATGCGCCCAGGTGAGGGAACACCTCATGCCTGCGGTGGTTACATCTAGTGTGACGCCAGGAAAGCCTGCGGCGTAACGGCGATAAGCCGTTCGGATGCTGAGCAAGCTCCTCACACATATGGAGTTGATCTGCGCTGTTTGTCTGTGCTCGGGGGTCTGTACGTTCTGTGGACTCTGCGGGCGTGGCTGTGTCCTTTCTAGATTGACGTTCATCGTTTAACGGAAGTTCCCTAGTGGCATGTTGGCATGGAGGAGGTATCTGAGGAGGTATCTGAGGCGGCTATGAGTTTGTTCGACGCTTGTCAGAGAGGCATCATCGAATACGCCCTTTCATCAGAACCAAAGACGCGCAATCTCCTTGCCAGAATAGAGCAAGCAGGCTGGTCTCTGCGCGATTTCATCCAAAGCTATCACGACCACCCCTACCCCGCTCTGCCGCATGATACAATGCAGTCTGGTGGGATTGTGCGCATCTTCAGAAAGGCGGGGTGGCGCCAATGCAGGTGATTGCATCGCTTGAGGAACTTACCAAGGCGCGGCAGAACTGGCCGCGCGCCGGTTCGCTAGGATTTGTTCCCACGATGGGATACTTACATCGTGGGCATCTCAGTCTGGCGCAACAGGCGCGAACCGAGAACGCAACGGTTGTCGCTAGCATTTTTGTGAATCCAACGCAGTTTGGCCCTAACGAAGACCTTGCACGCTACCCACGCGATCTGCCACGCGATCTTGCGCTCCTCGAAGGCGCAGGGGTGGACGTGGTCTTCACACCGGAGGCCAGCGCAATGTATCCCCCCGGCTTCGCGACCTATGTTGAGCCGACGGGAACGCTTGCCGAGCGACTCGAAGCGGCTACACGCCCTGGCCACTTTCGCGGCGTAGCGACGGTGGTGAGCAAGCTCTTTCTGCTCGTTGGGCCAGATCGCGCCTATTTTGGCCAAAAAGACGCACAGCAGGTCGCGATCATCCGCCGTATGATCGCCGATCTCAACCTGCCTGTTGATCTGCGGGTCATGCCAATCGTGCGGGAGGCCGACGGGCTGGCTATGAGCAGCCGCAATGCCTATCTCAATCCTGAACAGCGTGTCGCCGCAACGATTCTCTCTCGCGCGCTTGAAGCTGGCCGCGTCGCTTTCGACCAACAACGCAACGCGGGAAGCACTAGCCCTGAAGCAATCGCACAAGTGCGCAAAGCCATGGAACGCGCACTTGCCAGCGAATCGCTTGCCGCGCTCGACTACGCCGACGTCTGCCATCCCGATACGTTCGTTCCTTTGGATGCGCCGACTGCGCCTGCGTTGCTTGCCATCGCGGCAAAGGTTGGCCCCGCGCGCTTGATTGACAACTATCTGTTGCGCGCTGACGGATCGTGGGATGTAGGTGTGCGTGTGGGCAAGTAAGGAGACGAGATGGCGGCTCTTCGGATCATGACGTTTACCATCGCTTCTCTTGATCGAAGGATAGTGCTATGCAGGATGGCGCTGAGATATCGGAAGACGAGGAGCGACTACCTCTCTATGCAGCCTACAGTGACGAGGCGCGCTATAACGTCGGGCGCTATCGCGGCCTGGGGCTGGTGACGCTTCCGCTGGCGAACGCTGCGCCTCTCAGCGATGACCTACGCGCGCTCATTGCTTCCTCCGGGATGACCGAACTCAAATGGGAGAAGATACGCAGCGGGCGCGGGCGTCTGGCCGCCGAGAAGTTGATCAACTGGGTATTTGAGCAAACCACCGCCAGACGGCTACGCATTGACGCGCTGACCTGGGATGTCGCCGAGAATCCGCAGATGGGGCATAGCGGCTACGTGGGCCATCATCTGCGCAACCTCCAGCATATGTACACCTACCTGCTTGGCTCTGTCTTGCCTCGACGCTGGAGCAATTCATCCCATGGCCAAACGGCGCCATGCTGGCGCATCTTCCCAGACGAGCAAAATGCCTTGGATTGGCCAGCCATTGCCGCGCAGTCTCCGCATATCGAGCGTATCATTCCTAGCGATTCCCAACGTGAGCCGTTGATTCAGGTAGCTGACTTCTTCGTTGGGCTTGCAGTCTTCTCGCGCGCCAACTATGACGACTACGCCGATTGGCTGGCGCAGGATAATACCCTCCTGGAAGACATGGCGCCGACGAGCGAGGATAGCCTGCCAGCGCATGTGAGCGGATCACTTCGGCAACGCTGCCTCATCCTCGACCTGTTTTATACCCAGGCCAAAGCGCGCTCACTTGGCGTCAGCCTGCGCTCACAGCGTGGCCTGAAAACCTACCTTTCTGACATGCCCATCACCTTCTCTTGGTACACTCCACAAGGATAGTCCGGCGACGATGTTTCACGTGAAACAATTGCATCCAGAATTACGCTTCGTCTTTGGCTCCTCTGGCGACGCCTATACAGCAGGTGGCTCCCATGTACAAGAGGCCATCCAGGATGAGAAGCCTCACGGCCCCGATGGACGACGCGCTCAGGCTGGCCAGGCCAATCCCGCTCAATTGCGCGAACGCTTGTATGGCTGCAAACGTCGCCAGCCTGTGGCCAATACGTGAGGCGTCGCTTTGACGCTGAATATGTGTATACAGGTGAATCAGCAAAGCACCAGACGCCGCTCCTATGCACAGGTTCAGCGCCAGGGCGAGGATCGCAGAACGCACAGATGGAAGCGACCCAAGCGCCAATCCACCGGCGACGAGCCACCCTATCAGCGTCTTGCCAGACAT
Source organism: Pseudomonadota bacterium (assembly GCA_021324535.1). Classification (GTDB taxonomy): domain Bacteria; phylum Chloroflexota; class Ktedonobacteria; order Ktedonobacterales; family JADMIN01; genus JAJPIU01. The sequence continues at coordinate 20,874 of JAJPIU010000163.1, read as the reverse complement.
CAAGCGCTTCCGTGTGCGGCCCAACCACATGCTTGCTCCTACCTCGCCTGTCGCTTGCGCTGCCAGCATTGCTCCATAGATTGCCGGGCCTGCCGCAAGTTGCTGTTTCGCAAGGATGGGGAGTGTCACGCTGAACGTACCGGCGACGAACCAGATCAGTGCGACAAGCGCGAAAGGCATGCGAAGCGCCGTTGCGGGCGCTGATGCGCGGGTGGGCAGTTCGCCAGGCGCCGCAGATGTCGCCTCTCTTGGAGGAAGTAATCTCTTCGCCGGATGAAGCGGCGTTGTAGCCAGCAAAGCAAGGCATGACGCCGAGATGAGGAACGTTGCGGCGTCAAACGCCGTCACACCGGCTGCGCTGAATGCAAGCAAGACAACTGCTGCAAGCGACGGCGCGACTATCCGCACAACGCCATCACAAAACTGATAGAGCGCGTTCGCAGGTTCGAGCGCGGCCTCATCCATCATCCCAGGCAAGATGGCTCCACGCGCCGCCCAGAAGAACGCGGCGATAAACGACTGAAGGCAGCTCACAGCATAGAGTGGCCACAGGCTCGTCGGCCATACAAGCAACATGACCAGCAGAGAGAGAAACAGGATCGCGCGGTTGGCCTCGGCTCCTATCATGACGGTGGTTCGTCGCCATCGATCAACCACGCGGCCAGCCAGCGGCGCAATGAGGGTAATGGGCAATCCCGAAGCGATCAAGATGGCGCCGACGGCAAGTGATGAGCCGGTTCGCGCGTAGACCCAGAAGGTCATCGCGATGAAGAAGACGTAATCGCCGAGGATAGAGACGGTGTGCGCTGCAAACAAGAGCAGAAAGTCGCGACGGGTGAGCAAGGAGAACATGCGCTACTCTTCGATCCGGCCCGCCAAAAGATTTTCAGAAGCAATAGCCTTGCGAGAGGAGAAAGCGAGCGCAAGGCTACACGGCTATCATAGGGAGGAAACGCAAGCAAACCGGCGGGCCGAAAAGAGCAGACTCACTACCCGGCATATTGTACCAGCGGGTGTCAAGCGAAACGTACAACGATTGAGGCGTTGTGTAGTATTGTTATGTCAAGTTATGGGTATGTCAAGTTATGGGGAGGAAAGCGCCTGTTTGAGCGTGGCGACCACTGCCAGCGCCTCATCTTCCGTACAGGTGTGATCGCTCGCCAGGAAGGCTATGCCGCGAGTCGTAGCGTCCGCCGGGCGAGGAATGAGCCAGAGGTGAAAGTGTGGCGCGCCGCCATCCAGCGTAACCATCGTATAGACACGCGGAGCCTCTGTCACCTGCTTCAACGCGGCGTAGAGCCGTTTGAGCAGCGCGCCCAACGCAGCGGCCTCGTCATCGGTCATCTCGGCGAAGTCGAGGAAGTGGCGCTGCGACTCGATGATCAGCGTGCCTGCGCCGCCTAGCATGATCGGCGCATGACAGACGCGATACTGTGCATCGGTGAGAAGGTAGCCGCCGGGTGGCTGCGCTTCCTCACCGGCGTGTTTGCGACAGATGAAGCAGTCAGATGATGCTGATAGCGCCATGAGTATCCTCACTTCCAGATAGCTTGTTATCCCCTGACTATGAAGGTCAAGGTGTTCCAGGAGTTTCTCTCGGCTGCTCGTTTGGGCGATAGGGAGCGCCTCGTGCGTGGGGGGAGAAACGACTCTATGCGCATGTTTCCCAAAATATTCAGAATGCCCGTTGGTCACAAATGAATCGTAGGTTTCTACCCCAATCGCTTTGAGCGCCAGTAAGTATTGGACAAGCGTTTCCGCCTGGCCGAGGGAGTCGTGGATTTCCATGATGTGATGCAGCGTAAACATGCTCTTGATTATAAGTTGGCGCATCTGCAATTTCAACCTGCAGGATAGTACCTGTTACCATATCATTGAAACATACGTTCTAAACACTAGAACAAAAGTTCTTATCGCGGCGGGGGCTTCCTCTACCTCTCTGGGAAGCCTCCAGTCGCGTCCTCTTCGCAATCATGCGTGCGTTGGATTGTAGAGCGTTTGTGTAGTGTGTTCGGGCGTCATCAGGTGTCATAGGCGACACCGATGGCATTGTGTAGGCGTGTTCTGAATTGAGTGTGCAGGTTGGGATAGCCGTGCGTATATGGCGAACGCGCGGCGAAGTGTGAGATGAGATTGAGCGAGACTGAGTGCGAGTAAGTGCAAGAGACAAAAGGGGTAGGCAATGCGTTGGCTTTGGTCTGAGTGGGGCGGCAAGCGCAGCCGCTCACAAACACGTCCACGGGTGGCGCGCGCCGTGCAGGTGGCGCGGCTGGCCCAGGGCGCGGCGATGCATGCGGGGAATGCTCATGCTGGTGAAGGGCCGCATTGGATGGCGCAGGCGACGCTGGGCAGCGCCTACGCTGACACCCGCGCCACGTTCTTCGCGCCTGAGGTGGCTCCCACGTCGGGCGTCTTGTATTGGGAGGCCGGGCGTATCGGCTGGGTGCGTGGCGATAGCCATGAGCGCCAGAACGTTCAGATGACGGCGGAGGCCAAAAGCAATTACGAGCATGGCGCTGTGCGTTCTGAAGAAGTACAGTCTGGCGCTGGATTGGTGAACAACGTCGAAACAAAGGCGAAGCGGCGGGCGAAGCGTGGGCTGAGCGCCTCGCTCCTACGGGCGGCGGCGGAGGTCGCCCAGGCGCTTGGGCGGTCACCCGAAGAGGCGCTGGCGGAGGCATTGCAGGCGTGGCTTACCGCGCAAGAATCCGTCATGCAACCGTCGGTCGCTGTGGCTGGCGCAGGAGCCGATGGATCGCCGCGCCGTCGCCCGATGGAGGTGCGTCGCCAGGAGGTCTGGGAGGAGATTGACGAGACGCTCAAAGCGTTGCGCGCCTCGTAGAACGTGAATAGGTGTCGTTGTAGTGTTGGTTGTCATTCTTTGGCCCACCCACTTCCATGGGGTGGGCTTTTTATCTGCTACCCATCCTCTCGAAAAAACTGCTATACTGAAGGAAAGGCACGAAACTCTCTTCCATCCGTTCAGGTAGGCTTTATCCTATGGGGCATGTCACACTGTTGGCCGCCTTCGTCGCGGGGTTGCTCTCGTTCATCTCGCCGTGCGTCCTGCCGCTGACGCCGATCTATATGGCGCGGCTGGTTGGGCCAGGCATCTGGCAGAGCCAGCAGATCAGCGAACAGGAGCGAAGCGCCCTGCGACGGGTGACGATCCTCCATGCGCTCTCGTTCATCGGCGGCTTCACCTTTACCTTCATTACGTTGGGCGCCACAGCAAGTGAGCTTGGTTCCTTCCTCTCGGCCAACCAGAAAATATTGCGCGAGGTCGGCGGGGTGATCCTGGTGATCCTTGGCGCGCATGTGGCCGGACTGATTCGTATCCCAGGGTTGGACACCGAGCGTCGCTTCTCTGTCAAAGCGGGCAAGGCCAGTTATCCGGCGTCGTTCCTGATCGGGCTGATCTTCGCTCTGGGCTGGGCGCCATGTGTTGGGCCGATCCTCGCGCTGATTCTCGTGCTGGCGGCGCAGGCAGGCACGCTTGGCGCAGGTGTGCTGCTGCTGGCGGTTTATTCGCTGGGCCTGGGTGTGCCCTTCCTGGCGTTGGGCATTGCCTTCGACCGCATGACGCCCCTCTTCAAACGCCTCTCACCTTATATGCGCATTGTCGAATGGGTGACAGGTGGCCTGTTGATTGTGATGGGCATCATCATTTTCTTTAATTGGCTCTTTTATATCAACAGCTACTTCAATCTGCCCGGCCTGGGCTAGAGTGGGCTAGGGGCGCTATGGCTATCGAGCAAGAAGAACAACGGACGAGCGGGATTACGCAGCTAGCACCGAATGGCGGACGAAGCATCTATACACCTCCACCAGGGGTAAGTATCCCGCACGCGCCACGTCGGCCGTTCGCTCCGCCGCGCTGGCTGCTCATTGTGCTTGTCGTTGGCTATGGCGTTGCCATCCTTGCGTTGGTCGTCGCGCCAGGGGGCACGTTTATCGAGCGGCTGCGCGCGCTGGATGGTGGCATCTGCGCGCAGCTTCCCAGCCACTCGTTTTTCCCCGGTGGCCAACAGTTGCCGCTCTGTTCGCGCAACACCGGTATCTATCTTGGCTTCGCGCTGACCTTCCTGTTTCTGCTTGGATCGGGACGCATTCGCGCCTCGAAGTTGCCCGGACGTACGGTGATGGTGGTTCTGGGGTTGGCAGTGTTGGCGATGGCGGTGGATGGCTTCAACTCGCTCTTCCTCGACCTACATCTGCCCCATCTCTACCAGCCGCACAATCTGCTGCGTCTGGCGACCGGCCTGGGGACGGGAACCGCGATGGCGGCGTTCCTCGTACCGGTGGCCAACAGTCTGCTCTGGCGTGAGGATGATACGCGCTCGTCGTTTGGCGCGCTGCGGGCGCTGGCATGGATGCTTCCCTTGCTGGTGGCTGGCTGGCTGGCGGTCGGCTCCCAGGTAAGCTGGCTGCTCTATCCCATTGCTATTCTCAGTTCGGCGGGATTGCTGATGGCGCTGAGCCTGGTCAACCTGACGTTTGCATTGGGCGCTACGAACGTCATCGGCTACTTCCGTAGCTGGCGGCAGGTGTTTCCTGTCTTCACCATCTTTATCATCCTGGCGGTCATCGAGCTGATGGCGCTGTTTTATCTAAAACAGACGGTACTGCATCTGCTGGGAGCGCCTCTCCCCTAACCATACGTCCGCGAAGCAAAGGATCACGAGCGCATGTATCAACGCGCCACTCTTCCCAATGGTTTGCGCATCTTGACCGAGCGCATGGAGCATCTGCGCTCGGTCAGCATCGCCTGTTTTTTCGGCGTTGGCTCTCGCTACGAGACGGCGGAACTGGCTGGCGTCTCGCATTTCATCGAGCATATGCTCTTCAAGGGATCGCGAAACTATCCCACCGCGCAGGCGATCTCCGAGACGATAGAGGGCGTGGGTGGCGCGCTCGACGCTTCCACTGATAAAGAGATGACCATCTATTCGGCGAAGGTTTCCAGTCGCCACTTCGATCTGGCGTTCAACCTGCTCGGCGACATGATTCGTCATCCCCTGCTCGATCCCGCAGAACTCGAAAAAGAGCGGCGTGTGATCATCGAAGAGATCGGGATGTATCGTGATAGCCCACAGGAGTGGGTGGGCGTGCTGGCGGATGAGGTCGTCTGGCCGAATAACCAGCCGCTTGGGCGCGAGATCGCCGGAACACGAGCCACCGTGGAGGGTATCTCGCGCGATGCGATGCGCGCGTATCTGGATGCGCACTATACGCCGGGGAATCTTGTTATCAGCGTCGTTGGCGACATCACCCACGATCAGGTACTTGCGGCTGCCACACGGCTGTTTGGCGATTGGCCCGCGCGTGAGGCCAAGGGATGGGCGCCTTGCCCCATTCCTACGGGCGTCCCACGGGTGCGGCTCGAAACACGCAAGACCGAGCAAACCAATCTGGTGTTACTCACCCCTGGCCTCTCACATAGCGACCCTGACTATTATGCGCTGACGCTGCTCAGCGCGATTTTGGGGAGCGGCATGAGTTCGCGACTCTTCCAGGAGGTGCGTGAGCGGCAGGGGTTGGCCTATGATGTGAGTTCTGGGCCAACGCACTATCATGATACCGGCATATTTGGCGTGTATGCGGGAGTTGAGCCAAAGCGCACGCCCGCCGCCCTGCGCGCAATCCTCGCCGAGCTGGCGCGCCTGCGTAATGAACTTCCGGCGCCGAGTGAACTGGCGCGCGCCAGAGAATATGTCAAGGGCGCATTGGCGCTAGGGTTAGAAAGCCCTGGCAGCGTGGCTGGCTGGCTTGGCGGTCAGGAGATACTGCTCGGCGAGATCCGGCAGCTTGACGATGTGATGGCGCGCATAGACGCCGTAACGCTGGACGATGTGCAGCGGCTGGCGCGTATGCTCTTCGTGGAAGAGCGCCTGCGGCTGGCGGTGATTGGCCCACAGAAGAGCGCCGACGAACTCGATGCGCTGCTGCATTTGGGGTAGGCTTGCTCTCTATGGAAGTTGTGCTTTAGGATGCGCCATTCGGCGTGTGCATCGCTATCGTCGTGCCGATGATGGGCGTTTGGTATATGAGACCAAATCTAAGTTCGCTGGGAATATGATTGCGCATCTCGGCTTAACCATTGATGAAGTTTTGGGCAATGCCTGGACGCAAGGAGAAGAACGTGAGTGGGAACACAATGGCTTCGTCTATCGGGTTGAGCGTCTCACTGTCGCTCAGGCAATTGATGAGCGTTGGCGGTTACTCTTTCGTTTGATGGGCAATCTCGCAGAGGACATGGGGGATGACAATGTGCGACTTATCGCCTGGTTCGATTGACCCATTCGCGCTCAGACCTTGCCAGCCGTCAGATGTCGTCGCGATACAGTCTATTAACCTTGCCGGTATCCCTGGCGTCTCGCTGCTTATCCAGCCGGAACTTGATGGGCTGGCCGATGGCTCGATGCTTTGCTGGGTGGCGGAAGACGCTGGCCAGGTGGTTGGCTACCTCATCACCTACACAAACAGCGATACCTATGACGGCGAGGAGTTTGCCTGGTTTCAGCGCCATCACTCCACCTTTTTATATATTGATCAGGTAGCCATTGCCGTGAGCCACCGGCGGCGCGGAGTGGGCGTCGCGCTCTATTGCCGGGCGACAGAAGATGCGCGCGAACGTGGGCTGGAGTCACTGACCTGCGAGGTCAACCTCGACCCACCCAATCCTGTCTCGCTTGCCTTTCATCACGACCTGGGATTCACAAGCATCGGTGAACTGCATACCGGCGATGGGCGCTACGTGACGCTGTTGCGTAAGTCGTTGGTGTCCTGATTATTCTTTGCCTGCCAAGATAGGTGAATGAACCGCCTCAGGGATGCGGCCACACAGGCGGCCTTTGTAGCGGAACACTTCGAGGCGCGCGTTTACGCGCCCGCCCGCTTTCGCGCTCGCCGTGTCTTTGCCTGGGGAGGTTGGTTGCTCGCCGGATCAAACTCACTGACAGGGGCAGTTGTGTTGTCCATGGGGGTGATGGGAAGCGTGAGTTGCTCAGGATCGGATGGCGTAGAAGTAGAAGATGTGGTGTAGCCTGCGCTGCCCATCCGCCGCATGAACTCCGGCCCTGGCAGAATGACCACCGCGCCGAACAACTCCTCCTGCTCGATGATCAGCCGCGCCTGATGCCACATTTCGAGGGCCGCAAGGAACGTTACCACCGCGGCGAAGCGGGTCTCTGCGGTCAGTAGCGCCTCTTCGAGCGTGATGCGCCCGCGCTCTCGGAGCATCGCCTCGATCTCCGCCATCTTATCGGCCACCGTCACCAGCGGCAAGGGCAACTCTTCCGGCGTGGAGAACCGTTGCTGAAGCATTGCCCTCCTGAAGACAAGGGCAAGCGCATTGATGTTCAGGCCCACCAGCTTCGGTGGCGCCATCGTCAGCATCGCCTCCGGGTCAACCAATCGCTGGGCGCGTGTGAAGGAGTGCAGGCCTGCCAGCTCGCGGGTGCGCAACGCGCGGGCAATCTCTCGCGCCAGCTTATACTCGATCAAGTGCTGGCGCAGTTGTTCGGCGTCATCGAGCGGATCGCTCTCGTCAGTGTTCTCCTGGCGTGGCTGGCGCGGGAGCAAGCTGCGTGACTTGATCAGCAGCAGCCGGGCCGCCATCGCCACGAACTCCGCCAGGCGAGGCAACGGTGGCTCGTCCCACATGCGCAGGTACGCGACAAATTGGTCGGTGACGGCCACCAGCGAGATCGTCGTGATCTCAAGCTGATTGCGTTCGATGAGATGGAGCAGCAGATCGAGCGGGCCGTTGAAGCCGGGGAGTTGCACGGTGTAGGGCGACGCATGCTCACTGGCTGGCACGTTGATGTCTTCTTGTATGGCCAGCGCATGCTCGTGGCGCTCGTTCTCGTCGTCTATCGGATGCGTGGCGTGTGGTGGCTGTGTGATTGCCATAACGCCTCCTCATCCTGATGCTACATCTCGCTATCCTGGTTTCCGACCTGCTTTGTTGTATTCTACGAAGAGCTTGAACGGGTGGTCAACGGCGCACGCCAGATAGGCTACACACAAGAGCGCCCAATAGCACGCTATGTAGGGCTATTGCTGTGGCTTTTTGCTTTGGTTCAATAGTGGATGTATCGTTTTGCCTTGCTCCAGCATCTCGATATATTGTCGGATGCGTGCGGCGCGTGTTTCCGGCTTCTTCGCCGTTTGGATGCGCCAGAGGATGGCGTAGCGGTTCGCGCTGTTCAGCATCGCGAAGAACGCAGCCGCCTCAGAGTGTTTGTCGAGCGCCTGCTGCAAATCCTCAGGAACGATGGCCGTGCTTTGGCGGTCATAGGCGGCGTCCCAGCGTCCGTCAGCTTTTGCGGCTTCGATCTGTCGTAGACCCGCAGGCTGCATCCGCCCTGCCGCGATCAGCGCGGTTGCCTTCTCGCAGTTCACCTTCGACCAGATGCTTTTCGGGCGGCGCGGCGTAAACTTTTGCAGCCAGAACTGATCATCAAACGACGCCTTCTGGCCGTCAATCCAGCCATAGCACAGCGCGCTTTCCAGCGCCTCGGCGTAGGTGATCGAGGGGATGCCTGCCTCGCGTTTGGCGAGCTTCAGCCAGAGGCCAGTCGTCTTGGTATGATGTTCGGCCAGCCAGGCTTCCCATTCCTGTTGGGTGGCAAATGGGAGGATTGGTAGTGTATCTGCGCTCTTCAACGATGACCTCTCTGTCTTCCAAACGTAGCCATGCAAGTATGCAAGTATGCAAGTATACAAGTATACAAGGAGGCGCCAAAATGTGCGATACTGATAGTATCTCATCGTCTATGAGGAGACCGGAAGAAACCCGCCAAATGTCTCTGGGCTGCAGAGGGTTGGCATACTGACATAGAGGCGGCATAGAGTCAGAAGCGCATGGACAATCAGCAGGAAATTACACCATCACAACCAAATAGGCAAGCCCGTAGCGACGGCCAGCCTGGCATGACGCCGCCCCACCAGACCGACCGCGCCACGCTTGAGCGCGAGAGCGACATCACCTACTTTGTCGCATCAGGGCCGGGTGGCCAGCACCGCAACAAGGTGGAGACCGGCGTGCGGCTCGTCCATCGTCCCAGCGGCATCACCGTAACCGCGACGGAGCGGCGGTCGCAGCACGCCAATCGCGAGGTGGCCTATGCCCGGCTGGCTGAGCGCATCGAACAGGCGCAACGCCCCGTTACGCCGCGCAAGCCCACACGCCCCAGCGCAACCGTCCGTGAGCGTCGCCTGGAATCCAAACGCCGCACGAGCGCCATCAAACGCTTGCGCGCCGCGCCCGTCGAGTAATCTCTCAATATCACTTCACAGCGTCGTGCCGCCAGCTAATTCCTGTCCGCAGCGTCTTTGGCGGATTCCCGCCGATCAGTTCATGTGAGCCATTGAACGTGCCAAAGAGCGTTGTGTTGGCGGCAATCACCAGGTACTCACCCAGCAGACGGGTTCCCTTTAACACCGTGCAGCGTGAGCCAAACCAGACATGATCGCCAATCACGATGTCGCGGTTCTCGTTGATGATCATCCCCGTCTCATCGTCAATGATGGTATGGAAGTCGCTGTCTATAAACAGGCAGTCCCAGGAGATTAGCGTGTCGCGCCCAAAAATGATACGCTTCTTGCAGGCGATCTGGCTCTCGGCGGTGATCTGAAAATCTTCGCCGATGATGAGACTGCCATTCACCGAGATCTTCGCTCCATGCCCGATGTTGGCGCGTCCACGAAACAGCACCGACCCCGTTGGCCCCACCTGCCAGACCCCACGCGACCGCTGAAGATCAAAGACACCCACCTCGCCAAAGCCGATCTTGATCATTCCTGGACGCAAAGTTGGCGCTGTGATCTTCACTGTGCCGCGCATCTGCATCAACCAGACACGATGCGACACCAGCACGGGCAGACGAATGGCGACCGCCAGCGGGAAGTAGCGCAGGTTGAACCTGAGCGTATTGGGGATGGCCCGCAGGTATAAATAGAACTTATTGAGGCGACCCATAGCAATCAGTCCTGCTCGTTATGCCCATCGACAAAAGAGTTGGAAGGCTCTTGCTCTGGCGAACGATCCTGATAATCGTTACCTCTATACGCGCCGTACTCACCGGTGCGCGCCTGTCGCCAGGCCGACATCGAGACGGCTCCGTTTGCTGGCGGTTCTATGGATTCCCTGGTTTCTAGCGATGGCTGCAACTGCAACGTTTGCTCTACCCCCGGCCGCGACGAAGCTGGCGTCGCCAGGCGTGGACGTGTAGGGATAGAGTCGGGATCAGCGTCTGGCGCCGACGAAGTGGGCGTGTGCGGCTCCTGTGGCAGAGATGGCTCAGAAGACCATGCAGGTAGAGGCGTGGTGACCGCATTCAAGGGCAGCGTATCGCGTGTGGTCGGTTGCGTGACAGCGAGAGGCGCCGTCGGATGTACAGTGGCGAGAGGCGCTGTAGATGATACGGTGACGGCTGGTATGGGAGCCGTCTGCTGCAAGACCTCAACGGGCGCTGTAGAAGGTACGGCAGCGACTGGCGCGGTTGCCTGGCGCGAAATCGCATCATCGGCGAACTCTGGGGCATGCTGGCGCGCGGAGTGTTCCGTGTGTTCGGCTGCGAAGTTTGAGGCAATGATTGCGGCGTCGTCTTCTGGCAGGCGTGAGCGAATCACTTTGGCAGGAACACCCCCTGCGATGGAATACGGTGGCACATCACGGCTCACCACGCTCCCGGCGGCGATGATGGAGCCGCGCCCAATGCGCACACCCGCCAGGATCACGCTGTGTGAGCCAAGCCAGCAATCGTCCTCGATCACAATCGTCTCGCGCTTCACCCCCTGCGATTTCATCGTGCGGGTGACATCCTCGAAGTTATGGTTTTCGGCGTAGAGGCTGACGCGCGGCCCCATCATCACGTCACTGCCGATCTGGATGTAGCCTGAGCAGCCCACATAGGCGAATGGGCCGATATTGGAGTTATTGCCTACCCGCAGGCCCTCGCCCAGGCTGCCGCCGCCATACTGGCGCGTTGGGCGAATCATCGCGTAGCGCCCGACGGTTACGCGGTCGCCAAAGGTGATACCCCGGCGCGAGAGGCCGAATATCTCGCAATAGTCTTCAGCGATGAAGTTGCGCCCAGCGCTGATGAAGCCCTTGTTGCGCAGGGTGACATGCGAGCCGATGAAGGTTAGCCCCTTAGCGCGCTTGAACCCAATACGCCGACGCATGCCACGCGCCAGCTTGATCCCTGTATTCCAGACCATTGCGATGATCGCGCTCAACGGCATCGCCGGATCGAGATTATATTTGGGATCATGCTTGATGCGCCGCACGAAAAAGACAATCAACCCACGCATGCCAACACCCCATCCCTTCAGAGTAACTGCTGGTCTCTCGAAAGTCGCCTTCAGTTCTTGCAACGAATCAGGCTGATCGTCTTAGGACTTTTTATTCCCTTTTTGCTACGGAGAAGCGTGCCTCGACTCTCTATCGTACACCTATCGCAAGATAAGCGACCCGGCAAGTTGCGCGCGCTCCCTATCATTGGCGCTCAGGCCGCTCTGTGGGCGCAGGACGGGCGGCGGAGAGACGCGGCGGGAATCCTTGGGATGCTCCAACTCTGCCGACGGGCCATATGCGCGCATCACCGCTGCGTCAAACGCCACATAGGTCGCCTGTGCCGTGCGCTCCCAGGTAAACAACCGCAAACGCGCCTCGCCCGCGCTCACCAGGGCCGTGCGCAAACCTGGGTCAGCGCCCAGTCGCATGAAGCACGAGGCAAGCTCCTGCGGATTCTGTGGATTGAACAGCAGCGCGGCGTTCCCGGCCACCTCCGGTAGCGCCGTCGCATCGGAGCAGATCAGCGGCACATGCGCGGCAAACGTCTCGAGGACAGGGATGCCAAAGCCTTCGAGCACAGAGGGGATCACTACCGCCGCCGCATGCGTATAGAATGCGTTGCGCTCTTCGAGCGAGAGATGGCCCGTCAACACAACCGACGACTCAAGTCCGTTGCGCGCGATGGCCTCGTGGATGGCCGCGCTATCATCGAGGTCTGGCCGAGGTCCGGGCTGACCAACCAGCACAAGCTTGAAGGAGCGCGGCCCACCCTGGCGACGCCACAGCGCGAAGGCTTCGACCAGCGCCACAAGATTTTTGCGGCGTTCCAACACACCCACATGCAACAGATAGTTATAGGGCTGCACGCCAAAGCTGCTTAGCGTCGCATTAACCACCGCCGGGTCTACCTGCATCTTTTCGAGCGAACCAGCGCCGCCAAGCGGCGTCACATAGATGCGCTGCGGTTCGAACTTCGCGTACTCGATGGCTTCCTCGGCCGCATACTTTGAGGGGACGAGAATCGCATCGGCGCGGTGGATGGCGGGCAGCGTGATCCACTTGAACATGCGCAGCCACATGCGGTTGTAATCCTGCGGACGCCGCAGGAATGATGAGGCATGATAGGTCACCACACGCGCCACAGGCGCCCACATCGGTGTGATGTATTCCGGGCTGAACAGCAGGTCGTAGTTTCCAAATCCCAGCTTGACAGGCAGCCAGAAATGGAGCCAGGCGAAGCTCAACCCCTGATTGATCATACGGTTCAGGCGCTTGGAATTGTCGAGGCGGCGTGGCCCTGACAAGAGTGTAACGCTATGCGGCGAGTCGCTCTTCTGGAACTCGTCAAGCAGCTCTGTCATATAGGTCAGCACGCCGGTACGCGCCGTATGCAGCGCCTGCATATCCACCGCGATGCGCAATGGGCGCACAGGACGTAGTTCGCCTGTGGCGGGTACGACGGTGATTCGGCTGGCGCGCGTATGCGTGATGGCCGCGCCGGTCATCCACCAGAGCAGATACATCACAAAGAAATTGAGCGTGACTTCCGTCACCACGCCGTCAATCAGCATGAATATCCAGGCGACCGTCATGCCCAGGTAGACTGCTCGCTCAAGCGAGGAGCCACGCGCACGGTAGGCGCGCCATGTCACGAAGAGCGCCCCCAGGAAGGCGATGAGATAGAGCAGCAAGCCGAAGAAGCCCAACTCCACGCCCACCGGCAGATAGGCGCTCTCGGCGCCCAGCCCCGTGCCATTGCGCACGCCAATCGCGCCCGATGAGCCTATCCCATAGCCAAGCGGATGCTTGAGGATGAATCCGGGCAGCTTTTCATACGACGAGAGATGCCCTTTTGTCGAGGAAGTAGAGTCTGGGATGACCACACCTGTAGGTGGTGTAACATTGACGGTAGGCCCTGTGTTTGTTGTAGACGTTGTATGGTTCTGATGTGCGACCTGGGTGAGCTTATAGGCTTTGTATGCTGCAAACCCGCCGCCCAGCACGGTAATCACCGCTAGGCTGATGACCAGATAGTAGCGCGTGCGGTAGGCGAAGCCCCTGATGGCAGCCATATACGTCGAACTAAAGTCGTTTGAGTCCCGATTTTGCGCCAGCATTTGTTCGAGCTGGCTTGCGTTGGTTCTGCCCAACCCGGATGCGCTGACCATGCGGCCATCCATCGTATAGGGGGTATTCAACTGCATACGAATCGAGGCGTCAGCTCTATCCCCTGGCATAATGCGATCAGCGCCGCTAAAGGTCAGCGCCGTCTCACCAAGTGTGCCGCCAGTAAAGACGGCTACAAACGCCATCGCCAGCACGACACAGACAACAGCCACCAACAGCACCAGCCAAGCGGGCGATCCGGCCGGGCCAAAGAGAATGCCCTGATTCGCGCGTATGACATGCTGGGTGGAGTTAAGTCCCACGTTTACATATGCGGCGTTCCACTCGAAGATCGCGCCGCCCAGCGCTGCGCCTAAGCCGGTCAACAGCGCGCCCATCCAGGCGCGCCGCCAGCCACCCCACCAGAGCAGCAAGACCAGCTCGACCGGCAACATCAGAAGGCCGGTACGCCCATACGCCAGGAAGACGCCTACGCCACCCATGAACGCCGCCAGAGAGAGCGCATATGTCTGCCAGCGCGTCAGCCGGTGGCGCGTCAGCGCGAGCGTCGCCAGCACGGTTGGCAGGGCAATCTCAAGCAGCGTCACGAAATCGAGCGGGTTGACGGCCAGCGATCCGGCGCGCGGCAGCCAGTAGGGCGTGCCAGTGTAGAACGTATAGGGGAAGTTAAACGGTAGATAGGTCTTCTGCTGCAAAAAGATCAGACTGTATTTGCCAAAGTTCAGCGTCACGAAGAGACCATCGCCCCAAAGGAGCCGTTCACCGACCGAGACAATCGCATAGATCAGTACGTCAACGCCCAGGAAGGCCACCAGCGCCCGAAGCAGATTGCGCGTGGGCGGGGCCAGTCGCCCCAGGATATACACGCTCATCGGCAAGACAAGCTGCCTGAACCCCAAGAGCCTACCCGTCAGCGGTACTGTATGACTGATGAGCACGCTTACGCCGCAGATGACAAAAAACAACGCCAGCACGATGTCGAGTGGGGCAAAGCGCGGCCAGACGCGCGTGCGAATTGCCTGATACAGCGGTGGAATGACAAGGCGCGCCATCGCCACTCCCAGTGTCATCTCTTTCCACGGTTGCGCCAGCTTGATGAACGTCTGGCTCTGTGTCTCCTCGAAGAGGAACGCCATCATCAGGTTATGCAGTGGCAACCCTATCACAAAGATCAGCAAAGCCCACTGCGGGCGCAGGAGCACCGTGGCGAGAATCAGCGCGAAGATCAATAGAGCCGACCCCTCGATACCGAGCTTGATACCCAGCACCGTGGAGGCTATGACGCCCAGTAGGCCAACAAGCCCGACCGCTACGCCAGTCCACATCAGAAGCCGCTGGTGTTGTTGTGAGATACCTGTTGTCATGTGATGTTGCCTCCGCGTGACAAGGCGCTCTATTTTCATCTATTCAAGAAGCACGTTAGATAGCTTCGCTTATTTTTGCTGGGACTGCTGTGGCCACTGTGGTGGCTTTTTGATGGCGGCGAATGATCCCGTCTGTGAACTCCGCGGCCCCAGGCGAACCGCGCCCAGCACCAGCGTTGGCGCCTCATCGGTCAACCAGATCTGATACTCGTCAGGATCATCATCCTCGAAGGAGGTATCGTGCTCCCGCGCACGAGCGCTTGCCAGCGAAGGCTCACGCTGCTGTTGTGCGCCGCGCGCCGTTCCCCAGCCGCCGACGGAAGCTCCCGAAACTGTAGGGATTCCAGGCGCGGCGCCTCTGGCGGCGTAACCCTGACCTGCGCCTGGCGCGCCCACTACGCCAGCCGACGCTGGAGCAGGAGCCGCCTGTGGCTTCGCTGCCCGACGTGGCTTGCGCCCAAACAACTCTCCTACCAACGACGGGCGAATAATGCCGAACACCATGAGCAGCACGGCGTAGATAATCAGCGCCAACGCGCCCTCGATATACCCCGCGAATGGCAGATGCGCCAGCGCCGGAACGCGGTCGGTCAGGGTGGGCGCAAAGAGCATCACCCCTAGCGGCGTGCCTGCCAGCAACACCAGCGCCACCTGTCGCAGATCGGGGAAGAACTTCGCCAGTACGGCGATCAGCGTGATGTCGTAGAGCATCACGAAGCCCTCGGTTGCTGCTGTGACCCAGGCTGCGGCTACATAGCCGAAGTGGGGCATGAGCCAGAAGTTCAGCCCGATGTTGACCACCGAGGCCAGCAGCGCCAGCGAGATCTGCCAGTTCTGGTGGCGTGTGACCACCAGCATATAGCTTACAACCGAGCTGGGGAAGATGATCGCTATCGCCAGCATCAGCCCCGGAATAGCCGTCTGCGCCGCCAGATACCTATGGCTGACCACAACGATAATGGCCAACTGTCTAAACTGTACTACCAGGAATGTCAGCGCCAACCCCATCGCCAGCATGAGGCTGAACATGCGCGAATAGAGGTCGCTCATGATTTTGCGCCCCTGGGTAAATGCACGCGCCATCGCTGGAAAGAGCACAATCATCACCGTCGCAGCTACCGTCGAGAGCACATCGAAGAACTTGTAGGCGACGCCATAGAGCGCGACCTCCTGGTTATTGGTTAGTTTCTCAAGCATCACCGTGTCAATGCGCCCATAGACCATAACAAAACCTGATGCCACGCCCAGCGGCCACGACTCTTTCATCACATACTTGGCCGCCGCCGTACTCCACGCCGGACGCAGTGTTGCGTATTTGCGCGCGCCTGTATAACAGATCGCCAGGTCTACCACACCCGCCAGCACATAGGCGAAGAGAAAGAGGTTCACACCCCCGTGAATAACCCAGGCGAAAGCGGTTCCTGCCAGTGTGACAAGCGCAGCCAGCGTGCTGGCTGCGGCAATGCGTCCCGATTGGAAGTTCGCCTGAAGCACGCTGCCAAACAAGCCGTTTGAGCAGAACGCCGTGACCAGGATGTATGGCGTAAAGAGCGCGATCTCAAGGATGATGCGTGAAGGAAATTGGACGAGAAACGCGAAGACAATCGCCAGCGCCATCGCCAGGAACGACATGAGCAGCTTTGTTGTCATGCTGACCCGCACGAAGTGATCGTGCGCGCCTGTGTGCTCCTCCGCCTGCGCCAAGTCGCGCACGAGGATACGATCTACCCCAAAGGTAGCCACTGCGTTGAAGAGCATGACGAAGGCAAACACCACGACATAATCGCCGAAATAGTTGATGCCCAAACCGCGCGAGGCAAGGCTAATAGCTACTACCCCCGCGCCAATCTTGAGGATGCGCCCCGCCGTCTGGACGATGGTGCCACGCAGGAGGTGTGCGCTTTTCTCGATCTTGCGCACGCTCTTCATCGCGCTAGTGATGATGGGAATGCGTACCGTCGCCTGCTCGGCTACATCATCTTCGTCATCATCCCAATAGGGATGAGCAGGTGGCTCCGTCAACTTACGCGCGCCAACCGGTGTGCGGATGGCGTTGGCGGGAAAGCGCGGCGCTGGCACTTTGCGTGTGACGGGATCATCCAGCGGAGCGGGATCAAGCTCCGGCGCAACAGGATAGGCCGGGTGCAGTGGCGACGACGGCAACTGTGGAATGTACTTCTGCCGCGTTGGCGGCGCAATCAGTGTCTCGATGTCGCTTACCCGACTTGGGCCTCGCCCATTGGTCTGCCCGTTGCTTTGCGATGGCGGCGCAGGTTGTGCTGGTGGCGCCGGAAACTGGCGCGCCGCTGGCGGTCGAGGCGCTGATGATTGCGGAGCGGGAACCCCTTGCCGATCTGGCGGAGCGCCGCGCGCCGCATATCCCTCCTGCCACTGGGGTTGAGATCGCGGAGCGGAACGCCCATACCCCTGTGGTTCGTCCTGGGATGGCGTCTGCCTGCCGTCTGGTGGCGTGCTCCATTGCTCCTGTGGTGGCCACACAGACGACCGCCGACGCGGCAGCGAGCGCAGTGTTTCGATGTCGGAGACACCGTTCCCTGTGGTATTGGCCGGTCTGCTGTTTGCGCTTCCGTTTTCCCCGTTGGCTGCATCGTCGTCCGCCGCATCGCGCGGGGTTCCTGTGGAAGACTCCATCCACTGCGGATACTCACGGCGCGGCGGTTCTCTACGATCTCCCACAGCAGCCACCTCTTCCTCTATCTCTTCTCTACTCTGCTCTTGTCCGTATCTCTGCTATCTCTTATTTTCCGCGTTCTCGAATACGCTCAGCGATCCCTCAGCGATCAGCGACGGCCGCCTTCTCAATAAACAGCCTGCGCGACCGGTGTGCGGTTGACGGCGGGTGTGCCGTTGACCACCAGCGCCTCTTGATAGGCTCCCCACAGAAACTCGTTGAACTCGCGATGCACGCGCTCCAGAGAAAACTTCGCGATACCACGCGCGCGCCCGGCGGCGCCCATCTGCGCCCGGAGCCTGGCGTCTCTCACGAGTCTATCGAGCGCCTGTGTCAGAGCGGGTACGTCTTCGCGTGGGATGATGAAGCCTGTCTCGCCGGTCGCCACAAGTTCTTTGTTGCCACCCACGTCAGTCGCCACCACAGCTCGTCCTGAAAACATCCCCTGGATAATGCTCAAACTGGCTCCCTCGCCAGTGCGCGATGGCGCCGCAAGAATATCCAGCCCCGCCATCAGGTCGGGAGCATCGCGGCGCTCACCCAACAGATGAAAACGTTCCGGCGCGGGCGAGGCGGCGATCAACGCCTGTACCTTCTCGATCACCTCGGTCTGCCCTGACACAGGCGCGCCCGCGATCAGGCAATGCACATGCGGATAGCGCGCCATCAACTGAGCGACCGACTCGACAAGCAGATCGGTCGCCTTCATCCGTGAGATGCGGGCGACAATGCCAATCACTACATCATCGGGGCTGACGCCGATCTCCTGGCGAATGCGCTCACGCCCTGTCGCGTTGAGCCATACCTGCGGGTCAACACCATTATAGATCACACGCCCCTTCGCGCGCGCCTCTGGTGTCACCAGAATATTTTCCAGCACCGCCTGGCTGACGCCGATCACATGCGTCGAGTGCGAGGGCACAAACCGCTGCATCACCTGGACAAGCGCCTGAGGATGCTCCAATTGTTCGCGGATGTGCCAGTTGTGCAGGCGGCGTGTGCGTCGTGCGGCGCGGGCGCCAGTCCAGACGGCGAGCGTGTTGGTATGCACGATGTCGAACTGTTCCCGCTCGATGATCTCCGCGACCATCCGCGAAGACTGCCGCACGCGCTGCAAGAAGCCTGCCAGTCCGGTCGGCGAGAGATATTTTCGGCGGGCGACGGCAATGGGCAACGAACGACATTCGATGTCGCTGGCGGCAAGTTCGCGGGCGAGCAATCCCTCATAGGGCAGATCGTTCGCCAGAATCACGCTGGGATAGAAGCGGTTGCGATCCAACCCACGCAAGAGATACAGCAGCGAGGTATCGGAGCCGTAGAGTTCGTTGCTGGGGTGCAAGAACAGCACGCGCGCCAACCGCCTGCTTCCCACCGTGTTGCTGTGTCCGTTGCTGATCACTAGATGTCTTCTCCCAACGTCGCGTTTATTGCTTTCTTGTGTGTTGTACGCTGTTCCACGTAGCTGAGACCACAAACATGATACATCTTTTCTTCTCATTTGTGGACTGCTATAGGCGCTTTTTCTCTTTTTGGCGCCTGATGTGTGAAATATGCACGCTCCTGGTGTGGTTTTGCGGCAATTGGCGCTTGGTGTTCGCTACCATCTCCTGCCAGACGTAGCCCAATCGTTACAAGGCTTGCGCGCAGCCGTCATACCGGATGATCATAAGCACAGGAGACCATCGTCGTCGTTTGGTTGATCAAATCAGAAACAATCTCGCGTAAGCTGGTAGGCCGTTGGGCGGAGAGGAAATGGGTCGTGATCGAAGAATCAGTTGGATCTCAGTCTGTTGAGCGCGCCGCGCCACCGGTGCGGCCTGGGGTACATATGCGTGTCGCGCCGCTCCGCATCGCTATGATGGGATCGCGCGGCATCCCCGCAAGCTATAGCGGCTTCGAGACGTGTGTGGAGCAGCTCTCGGTACGGCTCGTACAACGTGGGCACGATGTGACGGTCTATTGCCGTTCGCACCACATCAAGTGGCCTGGCGATACCTATAAAGGTGTGAAGCTGGTCAAGCTGCCCACCATTCAAAGTAAGCACTTTGACACCATCGCCCATACGTTCATCTCGATGCTGCATGGCGAGTTTCGTAAGTATGATGTCGTCTATATCTGTGGGGTGGGCAACGCGCCGCTTGCGTTCATTCCTCGGCTGGTAGGCAAACCAACCATCGTCAATGTGGATGGCGCCGACTGGCAGCGCGACAAATGGGGCGCCTTCGCCAAACGCTATTTGCAATTCTCCGAGCGCACGGCGACGATCTTCCCCACGCTGATCGTCTCGGATTCGCATGTGGTCGAGCGCTACTATCAGGAGCATTTCCACAAAAACTCGGTCTACATTCCCTATGGCTCGGATGTGCCGCAGCGTGGCCCAGGCGAGACGCTGGCGAAGTTTGGCTTGGAGCCTCGCCGCTACATTCTCTGGGTGGGGCGGCTCGTGCCCGAAAACAATGCGCACCATGTCGTCGAGGCGTACCAGCGCATCGGCGGCGAGGCTGCCACCGGCTTGAAGCTCTGTATCGTCGGCGACGCGCCCTATAGTACCGACTACGTGACGCAACTCAAAGCCAGCGCGGGGCCTGGGGTCGTCTTCACGGGCTATACCTTTGGCGACGGCTATCACGAGCTTGGCTCCAATGCGTATCTGTTCGTCTTCGCCAGCGGTGTCGGGGGTACCCATCCCGCCTTGCTCGAGGCGATGGCGTTTGGCAACTGCATCATCGTCAATGATATGGACGCCAACCTTGAAACCGTCGGCGACACCGCAATCCCCTACTATGGGCAGGGAGGCGCCGACGCGCTTGAGCCGGTCTTGCGGGCGACGCTTGCCGATCCGGCCTTGATCGAAACGCAACGCCGCCGTGCCGTCGAACGCGCCGCCACCGTCTATAACTGGGAGGTGATCACCGACCAGTACGAGCGTCTCTTCGCCCAACTGGCTCGCCGTAAGTAGCGTATATACGCTATACTGTATGCGAAGAACGCTTGATTGAAAAGCAGCGCGTGCAAAGGAGCGTCACCGGCATGGACTCGCAACGAGATGACCCTGTACGCGCTTCGGATAAAACATGGAGCCTGCCGCCGTTCGAACAATCAGGTGGGCATGTGGTTCAACCACAGGGACAACGGCGGCCGCCTTCCGAGCGTACACTCGCCGATCCGTCACTTGCTGTGCGCGATTCAGGGCGTGCGCCCGCCAGAGGGCGCGGCTCCGGCTGGCCTCCTGTACAGCGTAGACGAGGCATTCGCGGCTGGTTCTCTTGGCGAGAGTTGAAGCGGCGGAGGTATTCGGGGCGGGTGGTGGCGGTGCTGTGTGTGCTGAGCCTGGTGGTCAGCTTCTGTGCGACCCAAACCCTGCTGATTGGGGTGGACGCGCTGCT
>JAJPIU010000162.1 GCA_021324535.1 Pseudomonadota bacterium | reverse complement strand
CAAACATCAAACATCAAACATCAAACATCAAACATACGAAATGTGCGCCCACCCGCTCCACTATACTACAACGGAGAACAGGGCGGTCGCACACATTACCCCCTTCCCATCGATGAGAAGGGGATAGGAGGTGAGGTTAGGTCTATCTACGCCTTGTCAACCTCGAAGTTAGTGTAGACCACTTCGCTGTTGTCGGCGCCATCAACGCCGACCTGCCCAGAGGTGTATGAAGAGTCGGATGCCTGGCCAAGCTGCGTGCCGTTCGCATAGAACGTGAATGTCGACCCTTTGGCGGTGATCTTCAGGACATTGGTCGCCGTCTGACCAGTATGGATGGCGCTATTCGAGGTGAAATCCTGAATGATAGTGCTGTTCCCCCCTGACACCGCTTTATAGAAGACCCACTGCCCATCCGCAGTGATCTCAAAGGCGTAGAAATTGCCCGGCGATGGGCGGCGAACCGCGATGCCATACGATCCGCCGCTGGCGACGGTAACGGCGCGCACCGTCACCGAAACAGTGACATCGCTTGGCGTGCCAGTCTGGTCTTTGGGCGCATAACACACCTCGGCGCCGGTAATGTGATAGCCGTCGCTTTGCTCCGTGCAAGAGCCGCTGTTTGTCCATCCTGCGGGGCTATCGGTCATGGAATCCTTGTAGATCACAGAGCCAGTAGTGGTCGAACCACCTCCGGTAAGATGTGAGCCATACGCATACAGTGCGATGCCCGCAATGATGCACAGCACAATTACGCCGCCGATCACGCCGAGGATGATGCCAAGCGGACTACGCCTCTGTGGTGGCTGGGGAACACCATAGCCTCCGGGTGGTGGATAGCCTGGCTGTGGATACCCCGGCTGCTGAGGAGGATACCCCGGTGTTTGTGGCGCATAGCCCGGCTGAGGCTGACCATACCCAGGGGTTTGCCCATACCCTGGAGTCTGCCCGTAGTCAGGCTGTTGGGGATACGCCGGTTGCTGTGGCTGCTGTTGACCGTAATTGGGCTGTTGACCATAGCCAGGGGTTTGCTGCCCATAGCCGGGCTGTTGGGGATAGTTTTGTTGACCATATTGGCCATAGGGGTCTTGAGGCATACGTTTCTCCTCCGTAGAACGTCAGATATTTGGCGCAGCACACACAGGCTGTGTCCGTTTGGCTACTACGTATTGCGCCGAAGAGCGGTTGTAGTGTATCGTTGTTGGCGGTGGCCTCTACGACGAACGGGAGCGCCAGATACCTCCAGATACATCTGGTATTCTGTCTGCTCCCAAGCGATTTCGGCAAGCCCAGCAGCATACGCAATAATACAGACGCCCGCATCGCCCACTATGTTCGCATCGTTTGTGTGGCGCCTGGCGCCCACAAGGGCGCACGGTATACCCAGTGGTACAACAGGAAAACAGGAGATCGTATGAGTGGTTCAGGTCGAGCGACAACGAAGCGCGACCGGCGGCGGATGACCCGTCGCGAACAATATGAGCAACGCCGCCAGGAGCGTGAGCGCGAACGCCAGCGCAAGCTGCGTATGAAGCGGATTCAACGCAATACGCTATACGGCCTTGGCGGCCTGGCGGCAGTAGTAGTGATCGTCTTGCTGAGCGTATTCGTCTTCCATATCGGCAGCGGCTCAGGCAGCACAACGCAGCACGCAAAAGCGGTGGCGACCTTCCCACCAGTGAGCGGAGCGGCTGCCAGCGCACAGACGATTGACGGCATGACATGCGCCAAGAGCCAGGGTAGCGCACAGAACCTTCACGCTTACCTTGAAATCTACATCAACGGCCAGCAGATGACGGTTCCCACCGGAATAGGCGCGCCTCCGAGCAAGAACTGCACGTATCCGCTGGTGACGCCCAGTGGTGAGCCAAACGTAATCCACGTCATGTCGGCCTCCACCAGCGCCTATACGCTTGGCCAGTTCTTCGATGTGTGGGGCCAGCCGCTCAGCGTGACGCAGGTGGGGACGTATAAGACCAACAGCAGCCACAAGCTGGTGTTCGAGGTCTTCGACGCCAACGGCAAACTCACCACCATCACGAGCGACCCGCGCGCGATCACGCTGGTGAACCACGAGACGCTGGTGATCCTCTACAACAGCCCGAACGTCCACCCCAAAGCGTACTCCAATTGGAGTTCGCTGAAGAGCTAACCTGACCCCCGGCCCCCTTCCCATAAACAGGAAGGGGGTATTTTACGCCCGTAGCGTCGCGATTATCTCGTGCCCCTCGTGTTCGCCCGTTTTGACAAAGCCCAGGCTCTCGTAAAGCTTCTCAGCGACATAGTTATCTTCGTGAAAATCCAGCGCAATCTCACGCAGGCCGGGAATCTCGGCGCGCATGCGTTCGATCACCGCCAGCGTCATCGCCCGCCCATAGCCGCGCCCCTGATACTGCGGGCCGATCATCAGACGAAAAATCCAGTGGCGGCCCTGCTCATCGGGCAGGATCGAATACATCGCGAAGCCGACCAGCGTTTCGTCGGCGCCTTCCTGTGGGCGGACATAGACCGCCAGGGGGACAAGCCCGCCCTGGTAGGCGGCCTGCGCCAGCGAGTACACATTCGGCGCGACGAAATCCGTCTGGTCGGGCGCGACGGTCAGCTCCACACAGTCCCGCCAGTTGTCGCGCGTGACGGGGCGCAGTATGATTGCTGGCGGGTTGCGCTGAGTATCGTGTGCGGCGGATGACATACTTCTCATCATCCTTTCTCATTGCCTGGGCGCCAGCCATGCTAACTTACTGGCCTGCCAGACGTATCTCTGGTAGTATGAAACATTGCGCAGGCGCTTTGCCTGTCAGATAGACAAGAATAGACAATCGGAACAGGAGACACTGCATGATCATCTTCAATCCAGGAGGGTGGATAAGCTGGATTATCGTTGGGCTGCTCGCGGGCTGGCTGGCCGGAACGCTCACACGAGGGCGAGGTTTTGGCTGTCTGGGAGACATCCTGCTAGGGCTGGTTGGCGCATTCCTGGGCGGCATTGTACTGGGCTTTTTCGCGCCACACCTCGCTGGAACGGTTCTGGGCTTCTGGGAGACTCTGCTCGTCGCGTTCGTCGGCGCGTTTGTGCTTGCCCTCATTGGCCGCCTGATCGGAGGTTCGGGCCGGTCGAACCGCGAGTGGCCAGGCCAGCGCCGTTTGCAGCAGTAAGCTACAATCCCATCTAGAACAGCGAAACACTGTACAGTTCATGGGGCGCTGAAGGGGTAGACGGTGGCCGGTCGTATCACTGACGACAAAACTGATGCTTCTGGTATGCGGCAGACTTCCCCCTCAGCGTGCAACAGGCCCCATATCGAGGCGCGACCCATCATCAAGTGGGCGGGCGGCAAATGGAAGTTGCTGGCACAATTGCAGAGGTTACTGCTGCCCGCGTCGGCAATCGGCGCGTATTATGAGCCGTTCGTCGGGGGTGCGGCAATGTTCTTTTCGCTCCAGCATCATCCGGCGACGCTCTCTGATACGAACGGCGAACTGATCAATCTCTATTCAGCCATACGCGATCATGTGGACGATGTGATCGCTGCCCTGAGCGCTCACCTCAACGAGAAGGATTACTACTACCAGGTGCGCGCGCAATCGCCCGAATCGTTGACGCCCATCGAGCGGGCTGCTCGCTTCATCTACCTCAACAAGACCTGCTATAACGGCCTCTATCGTGTCAACCGCAGGGGACAATTCAATGTGCCATTTGGCTCCTACCGCAATCCAACCATTTGCGATGAACCTAACCTGCGCGCCGCCAGCCGTGCGCTTCAGGAGGTGACGCTGCTTCACGCCGACTACGAAAGCACGCTGAAAAGCGCGCAGGCAGGCGATTTTATCTACTTCGATCCCCCCTATCAGCCGGTCAGCAAGACGGCCAGCTTCACCTCGTATACCGATGCGCCCTTTGGCGAGGAGGATCAGATCCGGCTCGCCGAGGCGATGCGCGTATTGAGCGCGCGCGGCTGCTATGTGATGCAAAGCAACTCCGATACACCGCTGATCCGTCAACTGTACGACGGCTTCCACATCGAGACGATTCAGGCGAATCGGGCGATCAATTGCAAGGCCAGCGGGCGGGGAGCCGTTACTGAGCTCGTGATTACAAATTATGAGATTCCTGCTGATCGAGCCGTGCGATGAGCCGCTTCGGCGCCGTCATGCGATAGCCCTCCTCAGCAAGATCGGCCACAAGCTCCCAATCCACATCACAATCCAGCCAGAGGCCCACCCAACCATGCTGCCCAACATACGGTGGAACAAAATAGCGCATGGGATCCATTTTGATCAACGTCTCCTGCGCGCCACGCTGCGCCTTGATCCACAGCGACGGACGCCCATCCATCTGATGCTGCATCACAAATATCTTCTCGCGCACGCGAAACGTGGGGTCGCCAACACCCGCGCCCTCGGTCGCTTCGGGCAGAGCGAGACAGATAGTGCGCAGGCGGTCGAGTTGTTCTTTGCGCATAGGGATTACCTTAGCTAGTGCGCGGCGAAGGTATGCCAGAAGAGATACACCCGCTCACGCAGCGGCGCATGCTCCAGTTCGCGTAGATAGGGATCGCGCTCCCAGAGCCACTCCGCCTGCTGGCGCGCCTCCACCAGCAGCGGCGTATCGGCCAGGTTTGCCACTTTCAGATCGGGCAGGCCGCTCTGGCGTGCGCCAAAGAAGTCACCTGCGCCACGCATACGCAGATCCGCCTCGGCCAGCGCAAAGCCATCGGTGGTCGCCTCGAGGACGCTCAATCGCTCACGGGCGGCGGCGCTGGCCTCCTGGCTGAGCAGATAACAATACGATTGCTGCGCGCCGCGCCCCACGCGCCCCCTGAACTGGTGAAGCTGTGAAAGGCCAAAGCGGTCGGCGTCTTCGATGATCATCGCCGTTGCGTTGGGCACGTCAACGCCCACCTCGACAACCGCCGTCGCCACCAGCACATCGAGTTCACCATCGCGGAAGGCGCGCATCACACGGTCTTTCTCCGCCGGGCGCAACTGCCCATGCACAAGCCCCAGTCGCAGGTCTGGGAAGACCTGTGTGCGCAGCCGCTCATACTCGGCGATGGCCGACTTCGCCTCCAGCGCCTCCGACTCTTCGACAAGCGGACAAATGATATAGGCCTGCCGTCCTTCCGCGACCTCCCGCGCCACCAGGTCATACGCCTCTTGCCTGCGGCTGCCTGCGCGCCAGCGAGTGATGATTGGCTGGCGACCGGCGGGCAGTTCGTCCAGCACGGAAACATCGAGATCGCCATAGAGCGAGAGCGCCAGCGTGCGCGGGATGGGCGTCGCCGTCATCACCAGCATATGCGGACTTTGCCCCTTGCGCCTGAGCGATTCACGCTGCTCCACGCCAAAGCGATGCTGCTCATCCACAATCGCCAGCCCCAGCCGGTGGAACGCCACATCCTCCTGAATGAGCGCATGCGTGCCAATGGCGATGGCGGCCTGGCCGTTGGCGAGCGCATCGCGCGCCTGGGCGCGTTCGCGCGCGCGCTGGCTGCCCGTCAGCAACACGACCAGCAGCCCAAACGGCTCGAGCAGCCGCGCCAATCCGCGATAGTGCTGCTCGGCCAATATCTCGGTCGGCGCCAGCAGCGCGCCCTGGTAACCATTGGCTGCGGCGGCCAGCAGCGCGGCGGCGGCCACCACCGTCTTGCCGGAACCAACATCGCCCTGCAACAGGCGACTCATTGGCTGCGTCTGCCGCAGATCGGCAAGAATCTCGCGGATGGCCCGGCGTTGTGCGCCGGTGAAGCGGAAGGGCAGCGAGGACTCGAAGCAGGTGGCCGTCATCGGCCAGAGGCCATTTGTCGGCGGTGTAAACGGAGTCGTCTGCTCAACAAGAGCCGATGATTCCGGCTCGGCGAAGATCAGCGATTCGGGGACTGGCAGCGTGGGCGCCTTTGGGCCATCACGCCAGTTGGCGCGTTTTGTCAGCATGCCGAGCTGGATGAGAAATAGCTCGTCGAAGGCGAGGCGGCGGCGCGCCCGGGCCAGCGCCTCGGCGTTGTCGGGATAATGTATCTGGATGACCGCCTCAGGCAGCGATTCCAGCCGCGCCCGCATGCGCAACGTGGGGGGGAGCGGATCGCTCAGAAAAGCGGCGCAATGGTTAACCGCCCATTTGGTGAAGCGGCGCAACGTTTTGGGATGTAGCCCCTCGGTAAGCGGATAGACCGGCACGAGGCGCCCGGTGTTGATCAGGTCGCCCTGTTCGGGCAGTTCGTGGCTGCGCACGCTCAATTCCACCCGATTGCCGAAGCGTTGCTTAATGCCCGTCACGACGATATACGCGCCCTTCGTCAGTTGCTTTTGCAGGTAGGGCTGGTTGAACCAACTGACGTTGAGCGCGCCAGTCTCGTCGGTGATGCGCGCCACCGTGCGTGAGCGCCCCCCTTTTGTGCGGACAGTCGTTACCTCCCAGATCAACCCGATGGTGGTGCTCAATTCATCAAAGGGCAATTGGGCGATCTTTTTGAGCGCGCTATAGTCACGATGTTCGCGTGGGAAGTACAGCAGTAAGTCACGCACCGTCGAAATATTCAGCCGCGCCAGTCGCTCGGCCTGAGTGGCTCCCACTCCGGGGATGGCGGAGACCGGAGCATCGAGCAGATAGGCGTCTTCCTGGCGGGTGGCCGTTGCCGTTGAGCGGCTTGCCGGTTGTGGGATGGTGACGGGCGCTTGTGGTGTTTGTAGAGTGTGCGGCGCCTGCCGTCTGTCGCTTCGTTCGTCGAGACGCTGCGTTTGGCCTGGCGGCGTAGAGCCTTTCTGTGCGGGTTGGGCGTGGCGCATAGGCTGTGGCGCCGGTGTAGCTTGCGCGGGTGGTTTCGGCTGCTTTGGCTGCTCACGCTGGCTATCGAGCGCCTCTAAGAGGGCAAGCGCGGCGCGCAGCTTGGCGGCCCGCTGCATCGGATCGAGCGCGTGGTAGTTGGTGAGCAGCCGCTCGATGGCGTCTTCGGGAGGATGACCCTGTGCGTTAACGGCTCTGGCGCTGCCATCAGATGTGGCGGGCGCTGCGCTGCGCTGGCGCTCGGCGCGCACCTCACGTACCCAATAGGCGATAAACCGTTCGAGTCCACCCGGCTTGACGGCGGTATCCTCATGGCCGGTGCGTTGTTCGTGGAGGAGGATGCGGCGCGCACGGACGAGCAGTTCATCGAGCGCATTTGGGCGCCTTACAGAGGTATCTGGCATGCTGGCCCTGGCAATGGGCGCGCTCTCCTGTTTCACCTACGCATCCTTTCCTTCCGCATGCTCTGTTCGCATGTCCATATCTTGCAGTATATGCCGTGTTGCAGGGAGACGCCAACTATCGCCGCCTGATGGGCTATCGCTTGATGCCCTGTATTGGCTCTCATCGTTTTCTTTTGTAGTTGCTGTATCGTTCTTTAATAGTATTCCTTGCAAACGGTTCGCGCTTGCGCCGTATGATAGCCTATAGCATAAGGGGTGTGGGAAGTTTAGGGCGGAAGGGGTGCGCGATGGGACTCTTGGCGTATGGTGAAAGCAGATCGATGTGTAGAGCATGGCTCTGTGGTACGATACAAGGCAGTGCAGAATGTATCTGTAGCGAAGGAGCGTTGTCAGTATTATGAGCGCACGAGCCTCACATCTGGATAAGAAGTCGCCCAAACGACGGCGCGCTCATGCCTCTTCCGTCTTTTCTGCGACGGACGCCCAGGACGCCAGCAAGCGCCAGGGCAAACACCCTCCGCATCTGTTGGCGCGGTTGGATGCGCGCCTGCGCAGGGGGGAACGCTGGTTGGCGACACGCCTCACCCGCGCCGAGTGGGGGTTCGTCTGGCTGCTGGTATTCTGCTACGGGTTCTTCCTGACTCCGGCAGGAACAAATACCATCAGCCGCTATGATATGGTCTATGCGCTGTTGCATGGCACAGCCATCATCGATAAACACGCCTATAACACCATTGACATCAGCGCCTACCACGGCCATTTCTATTCGCCGCGCTCGCTTGGCCTCTCGCTCCTGGCTGTGCCCGTGCTGTTTGTGCTGGCGCATATCATCAACATTGACCATTACCAATCGTTCAGAGGGCTGACCGAACAGATCGCCGCCCTCAGCGCGTTTACCGTTCTTCCTGTGTGTGTGATAGGCGCGGTCGCGCTCAAACGGTTTGCCGAGCGATTGCGCCCACAACTGGCGGGAACACCGTTGCCGATTGTGGTCGCGGGCGCTTTCGCGCTGGGAACAATTGCGTTTTCTTTCGCCACCACGTTTTTCAGCGAGGCGTTTGGCGGCGCGCTGGCGTTTATCGGCTTTTATCTGCTCTACCGCGCGCGTTCGCAGCCACATCCCTGGCTGCGTGTGCTCATCAGTGGTCTGTTAGTGGGCTTCGCAGTCATCAGCGAATACCCTGTCGGGCTGATCATGCTGATCCTCTTTGGCTACGTGCTGGTGAGCTTCCCACATCGCAGGCTGAAGACGCTTCTGACGTTCGTGGGAGGCATTGCCCCCAATGCGCTGCTGCTGGGCTGGTATGACTGGTTCGCCTTTGGCAATCCGTTCAATCTCAGCTATGCCTTCGTTGCAGACCGCGAGTTCGCCGGTCAGCATGAGGGCTTCTTTGGCATCACCCTGCCTCACCCTGATGGATTCTGGGCCATCATGGTCTATCCACGGGGCATCCTGCTCGAATCGCCCTTCCTGCTGCTGGTTCCATTGGGCTTGTTTTTCTGGTTGCGCAGCGCATGGCTTGCGCGGCGTACTGAGGCGGCAACGACGACATGGCTGAACCCCCTCGTGAAGTGGATCGAGACGACGCCTGAGGCCTGGGTGTCGCTGGCGCTGTGTGCGCTCTATCCATTGGTCATTTCAGCGTATTTTATCCCTATGGCTGGTGAGAACCTGCCAGGGCCTCGTTTGCTTGTGCCCGTGCTGCCATTTGCCTGTCTGGCGCTGGCGTGGGTGGTAGATGACGCGCGTCGGTTGATACGCTGGTTCTTCGCCCTCAGCCTGTGCTACGGGGTGGCGCTGGAGTTTATCTTCGTTGCCGCTGGCGTGCGGGTGCTGTCGGCCTATAAAGCCTTCCCTATCACCGAACTGTACTGGCCGATACTCAGCACGGGCTATGTGCCTGCGAAGAACGGCATGACGCCCCCCAATCTTGGGGTGATGCTGTTCGCCCTGCCGCAAGGGCTGAGCCTGTATGTCTTTCTGATTCCGCTTGCCATCTGGACATTCTTCGCCGTGCGTGCGATCATTCGCGCCACGCCCCACAGCAAACCAGACACAGTAAGCGCGCCTGAGCCAGACGCCCGCAGGATTCCTACCGAGGCGCCGGATAGCAGAGCAGACACATCATCGAGCGGCGCGCTGGTGGGAACACACTAAAACACAAGAGCGGCTAGCCTTCCTGTGTCGTCTGTGCTGTGCGTTTGATCATGGTACCCGCGCCCGCGTCGGTGAAGAGTTCGCGAATCAGCGCGTGGGCCTCGTGGCCGTCAACGATATGCGCCCGCGCGACAGTATCGAGCGCACGCAGACACGCCTCAGCCTTAGGGATCATCCCACCGCAGATCACACCATCGGCGATCAGTTGGCATGTCTGCTCGACCGTCAGTTCAGAGAGCAACGCGCCATCGTCGGCTAAAATGCCGGGCACGTCGCTGATGTAGATCAGCTTGGCGGCGTGGAGCGCGCGCGCCAGGTCGGCTGCTGCGTCGTCGGCGTTCACATTGAGCGCAGAGCCATCCGCGCCAAGCGCAAGCGGAGCCACCACAGGGATAAAGCCTGCCGCTTCCAGCGCCTCAATTGGCTCCACATGAACCTCCTCCACGGCGCCCACAAAGCCAAGACGCTCATCCACAAGACGCGCTCGCAGCATGCCACCGTCCAGCCCTGAAAGACCAATCGCGCGTCCGCCAAGCGCCGTGATTGCTTGCACAAGCTCGCTATTCACCTTGCCCACCAGTGTCATCCGCACCACATCGAGCGTAGCTCCATCGGTCACCCGCAGTCCCTCATGAAAGCGGCGCTCCAGTCCCAGGCGTTTGAGCATGCGGTCAATCTCGTGTCCGCCGCCGTGCACAAGCGCAGGCAATGCGCCAAGCCGATGCAACCAGATCACATCCTCCAACACATCTCGCTGGTAGTCGAGCGCGCTGCCCCCCAGTTTGATGACCAGACGACGCCCACGCAGGCTCTCGATGTACGGCAATGCCTCGCGTAGCACATGAGCGATCACCTCGTGCGGGGTTGTCTGGCTGGCCGCCGCCAGCGCGCTCAGGCTGGTGATAGTGGCGCTTATGACTGGCTCTTCCTCGGTGACGGTCGTCTTGTGTGCGCCATTCTGCGTATCATCCGACATCAGGGATAGACTCCTTCCTGTGGCAGGCCCAGCGTCTCGGGCAGGCCGTACATGATGTTCCCGCACTGGATCGCCTGACCGCTGGCTCCCTTCACCAGGTTATCCAGCGCACTGATGATGATCAACCGCCCACTATGTGGTTCGATGGTTGGATAGACATAACACAGGTTTGAGCCAAGCGTCCACTTCGTATGAGGCGGGCCAGCCGCCAACCGCACGAACGGCTCATTCGCATAGGCGTCAGCGTAAACTGCTTGCACATCCGCCAGGGTAACGCCTGGCCGCAGGGTGGCGTAGCACGTCGCCAGGATGCCGCGCGTCATTGGGATGAGATGTGGTGTGAAAGTGAGTCGCAGTGGCTCAAGATCGCCTGTCTGTGCTGAGGGTTGGCGCTGTGTATCGAGCGCCTGGATGATCTCCGGCCAGTGGCGATGGCCGCTCAGGCCATATGCGCTGACATCCTCATTCGCCTCGCTGAAGTGGTAGCCTAATTTGAGCGTACGCCCCGCCCCACTGACGCCCGATTTGGCGTCCACAATGATATCCGGCGAGATGAGATCGCGCGCGAGGGCTGGCCCCAGCGCCAGCAGCGTCGCCGTGGGATAGCAGCCGGGGCAGGCGACCAGCCGTGCAGCAGGCAGCGCCTCGCGCGCCCACTCGGCCAATCCATAGACCGCCTCGGCCAGCAGAGCAGGCGCGGAATGCTCATAGCCATACCAGGTGGGATAAAGCGTGAGCGCGCGCAGCCGAAAACCGGCGGAGAGATCGATCACGCGGCGCCCCTCAGCCAGCAAACCGGGGATGACTTCGACGGCGGCGGAATCGGGCAGCCCAACGAAGACCACCTCGGCGCGCTCGACCCGCTCGGTAAAGGTGAGATCACAGTCGGCAAGCTGTGGGAAGACCCTGCGCACCGGCGAACCGACCTCGCTACGCGCCGTCACCTCGATCAGCTCAAACGCCGGATGACGACGCAGCAGGCGGAGAAGCTCCATACCGCCATAGCCTGTGCCGTTCACCACCGCAGCCGGTATTGCTTTGCGCGTCGCCATATATTCTCCGCTACCCCCTGTCGCTCACTCGTCGTTCACACTCGCCCCCGGAAAAGCACAGCGCCTCCCCGTCTGTGCGCTAACAGCGCGCACAAACAGAGAGGCGCAGACATCGCGCTTTCCGTAGTTACCACCATACCATAGCTGCGCTACAAACGCTAGTAGCTAATCCGCGACCACGTCGAGAAGTTCTTCGGCGCAAGTAGCTATAGCCTATGGCGCGCCAACCGGCTCGGCGCTTGTTGGCGCCGGAGTAACTAGAGGAGCTAGAGGAGACGAAGTGGCGCGCGCGTCGCCCGCACGTTGGCTGCGGCGCGCCAGTTGAGCGGCAGGAACACGATAGACCTCATGGGCCAGTCTCATTTTTTCGAGCGCCCAGATGAGATAGCCGGAGAGATCAAATTGCCACCAGCGCAGCCCATGAAACGCCGAACGCGGGAAGGCATGGTGATTGTTGTGCCAGCCCTCGCCAAAGGCGAGCAAACCAACCACCCACTCATTGCGGCTACGGTCGTTGGTCTCGAAGCTCCGCTTGCCAAAGGTATGGCAGACGGAGTTGACACTCCAGGTGACATGATGGGTGAGAAACATGCGCACCAACCCACCCCAGAGAAGACCCTCCCAGCCGCCAATCGCAAAGGGGATGAGCAGCGAGAGCGCGCCCCAGAGCAAAAACGTGCGGCTGATAAAGGTGACGATGGGGTCATTGACAAGGTGGCGGCAATAGACCTCAGGGTCGGCGACATCACTACTAAACATCCAGCCCACGTGGGCATGGAGAAACCCTTCGGCCGGGCTATGCGGATCGCCCTCGCGGTCAGCCTGGGCATGGTGCTTGATGTGCGTGGCTGCCCATTGCAGCGCCGGGCCTTCAAACGCCATGGAACCAAGCGCCAGAAGCAGGAACTTGATGACCGGATGGGGTCGAAAGCTTCGATGGGTGAGCATGCGATGAAAGCCGACAGTGACTCCAAAGGCGATCAGCGCATAGAAGACAAAGAAAAGGGTTACATCGCGCCAGGTGACGGCGCGCTCCCACAGCGTGTAAATGGCAACAAGGGTCGCGAGCAGTGGCGCTACAACAACGAGTAGCACAACAGCTTTATAGGCCAATGTTGGTGGCCTGGATGGCATGGAACCTCCGGTGATAGGTCTGCGCAATTCGGATGGCAGGCTGGCGGCGTCACCGATACGGCGGGCGCCTTCGATAGGTCTGCGCAATTCGGATGGCAGACACTTCTTTAGAGGGCGCCCGGATCGCTTTTGTTTCACTCTTTTGACATAAAAATACGCAATGTTCTTGACGCTCCCCGTAAAAACCCGCAATTCGGCTTGTTTTCTCGCCAAGTGTGATGGATTCCATACCGTCGGCGCATGCGCCTATGCAACAATACAAACCGATGTTGCTCTTCCCTTGCTCCCATGCTCCAAGCAGAGGAGCTTACGGCGTTGCTGGCTTTTGCTTTCGCATAGAAGACGGGAGACGATGTATGGGCCTGTTTCACTCTTTCTCTTTGACTTT
>JAJPIU010000143.1 GCA_021324535.1 Pseudomonadota bacterium | reverse complement strand
TGGGTAAGCTGGTGGCAAACGGGCGGGCGGCTAAAGCCGCGCCTAGGGGCTGCGCTTCGCTTCGCCACGAAGCCCGCCGTCGCGGGCTATAGCAGGGTTGAGTATTCCCCTGATGGGCAGAAGATCGCACCTGCGACATGGCTCTCCCAGGCGCGTGCCGCTGGCGCCCAAATACCAGAGGCGCTGACGCATTTGGTCACTTGGAGCAGTGAGACTGCCAGTCATTTGCGAGAAACGCTCGACCATACTAGCCCGCGACGGCGGGCTTCGTGGCGCCAGCCCGTAGGCGCGGCTTCAGCCGCCCGCCCGCCCGCCCTCTGCCACCTGACGCCAAACGCAGTTGCCTTTGCTACCCCCTACACGCTGGCCACCAAATCGGCTTCATCGCGCGCTGCCAACCGCATGCCAGGCAAAACGGCGAAGGGGAGCAAGGCAAACACGGCGAAACAGTCGTCCACCAGTGGAACTACGAATGCGCGCACGACGACTATACCTATGGGGTCGGCTTCGCCTCAACGTCAGGAAGCGCGCTTGGCTCCTAAAGGGCAGGCGCCTGCGACGAAGCCCGTAGAGGTCGCCGAGCCATTCATCATCGGCGAT
This sequence comes from Pseudomonadota bacterium, assembly GCA_021324535.1. GTDB lineage: Bacteria > Chloroflexota > Ktedonobacteria > Ktedonobacterales > JADMIN01 > JAJPIU01. The sequence goes on along the minus strand of JAJPIU010000143.1, from coordinate 5,613 downwards.
GACACGGAATCTGAGGATACGTTCCCACCTCGCCATACTGGTATGGCGCCACAGGTGATGGAGTGGGCGCGGGCGGGAGTGGGCGCGATCTGGCTGCTGGTGTTGGTCGGACTGCTGGCGGCATCGTTGATCTATCCCACAATGGCGGTGGCGGCGCGCAGCCAGAACGGTACTTTGCCCCACTCGCTGGACGGTACGGCATTTATGGCCTACGATGATATGAATCAGGGCGATCAATACGCCATTGCCTGGCTGAACACCCATGTCAGCGGCGATAGCGTCATCGTCGAGGCAGCCAGCTACAGCGAATACACCCACTTGGGGCGCATCTCAGCCTTTACAGGCATGCCAACGCTGATGGGGTGGGGTGGACATGAAGTGCAGTGGCGCTACAACTGGCTGGCGCAACCGGCGCATAGCGCGCTGATCAACCAGCGGCTCGACGTGGTGAACCAGATTTACACTAACCCCAATAATGGGCAGGTGCTGGCGCTGCTTCACCAGTACAATGTTCGTTTTGTGTATGTGGGGGCTGCGGAGCGTGATCTCTACACAACCGCCAATCTTGGCCGCTTCGCGGGCTTCCTCTCGGTTGTCTATCACTACGACGGCGTCACCATTTACGCCGTCCCAGCATAAAGCATATTCCTCCGCTCCCCCTTCCCGCGTGGGGAAGGGGGCCAGGGGGTTAGGTTACAGAAAGGCGGAGCGCCTGATGGGATCACACAAGCCGAAACGCAGCGCGAAAAGCCAGAACGGCGCAACGCGCGCCAGACGCCAGATGACCACGCCAGCCAACGCCGCGCGGCCAGCCAGCGCCTCGGCGTCCACCAGGAACGCTGCCAATGGCAAGGGCGTCGGTAGCGCCGGTAGCGCCGGTAGCGCCGCCGGAACCATAGGAACCTCCGCCAATTCGGACGCTCGCACAAACGCCAGCGCAGCCACAACGGCAGGGAAACTTGCCGCAGTAGCTTCTTCGCCTGACACAAACGACACAAACGGAGCGAGCAGCGCGAACGGCAAAGTAAGCGCCCAGAGAGTGAACACAGCGAACGAGGCTGCTCTCACTGCCACATATAGCGCGAACCGAGAGAACCAGGCGAACGGAACACGCGCTACCGGGCGCACAGCGGTTGTTTCGCGGCCTCGCGCCGCCGTTGTTTCGCAGCCAAAACAGCAATCGACGGCGTATGAGGCAGCGAATGACGAGATAGAAACGGTGATCGCCGCTGAGGAGCCACGCCTGCCATTCTTTGAGCGTTTGCGCAGAATGAGCCTGGAAAACTGGCTCTGGATCGGCCTGCTTGTGGTTGCGGCGATCCTGCGTTTCTGGGAACTGGGCGCCAAGCCGCTGCACCATGACGAAAGCATGCACGCCTACTTCTCGCTGGCCTTCGCGCGCGACCCATCGAGCTACGCCTACGATCCGTTGCTGCATGGCCCCTTTCAGTTCCACGCCGAGGGGCTGATGTTCGCCTTCATCATGGGGCTTGAGGCCATTTTCCATGTGAGCAGTCCAGGCAATGATCCGTGGATCAACGACGCCACCGCACGTATCGTGCCTGCGCTGTTTGGGCTAGGTATTGTGGCGCTGCCCTATGGGCTACGCTCCACCATCGGGCGCGTGGGGGCATGGGGCGCGGCGCTGTTGCTGGCCGTCTCGCCTGCCTTCGTCTACTTCTCACGCTTCCTGCGCGAGGACATTTACTTCAACTTCTTCATGTTCGCGATGGTGGTCTGTGGAGTGCAGTTCGCCCGCAAGCGCACGATCAAGTGGTTTGCGCTGACAGTCGCGGCGACGGTCTTCGCCTACGCCACCTTTGAGGGCATCTATCTGACGTTCGCCATCTTCGGCGCGTTCCTGGGCGCGCTGCTGATCTGGGAGGTCAGCGCAAGCGTGGCGACGTTGCTGCCAAAGTCGCTCACCTTGCGCGAACGCAAGATATTTACCCGCGCCGGACTGTTGATCCTTTTTGGCGGCATCGGGGCGATCCTGGCGTATATCGCGTTGAAGATCGTTGACAGCCTGAACGTCTATATTCTGGCTCACCCACAGGCAAGCGATCTGTATGTCATCCAACTCGAAGACAACACTGTCCGCATATTGCTCTATTTCAGCATCGGCGTGGCGGTTCTGGTAATCCTGGCGCTGCTCTGGCAGATCACTCGCGATAGCGCGATAGACGCGACCCAGGAGCGCGTCTATCAACGCGAGATGGCAGCCTATGAAGCCTACGAGAACGACGAAGACTTCGCGCTAGAGGAGCCGGAGGAGCCATGGGAGCTGCGCGCGGATCGCATCATCTCAGCGCCGGGACGCTGGATACGGCGTTTGCATGATCGGCTCGACCCGGACGAGCAATCGTTCCTGCGGCTGCTGCTCAGCGGGACGTGGGTGCGCTGGTTCGTCGGCTTTGTGGTGGCCTGGGTGATCTTCGCGGCGATGTACTGGGAGATTCCCTACAGCCTCGTCCATGCGTTCTCGCCGACCCTGCCTGCGCCAGGCGATCCTAGCCAGGCCAACCGCACGCTGAGTTCAGGCTTCAATGAGGGCGTCGGACGCGGAATCTGGCAGGGATTGTACTACTGGATTCAGCAGCAACAGGTGGCGCGCGGTGCGCAGCCGGTCTACTACTACTTCTTCATCATCCCGCTCTATGAGCAGGTAGGGATTGCGCTGGGGCTGGCAGGGCTGGTTTATGCGCTGGTGAGGCCAACACGCTTCCGGCTCTTCCTGGTGTGGTGGTTCATCGCGTCGCTGGCGATCTATTCGTGGGCAGGCGAGAAAATGCCCTGGCTGACGATTCACATCCTACTGCCCTTGATGCTGCTTGGCGGAGTATTCATCGGCTGGGCAGTGGGCCAACTCGTTGCGCTCTGGCGGCGTGCGCAAGAGAACGCCGAGACGTTTGGGCAGCGTATGCAGGCTGCGGCGCGGGGGTTGCGTGGCTGGCGGCCAGCGGGGGCGCTGGCGGGGCTGATCATCGGCTTCCTGTTGCTGATCCCTACCGTGCATGGGATGGGTGAGCTGGCGTTCGTCAATCCGGCAGAGGGACCGCTGGAGCCATACGTCTATGTGCAGACGACACCGGATGTTGACCTGGTGATGAGCAAGATCAACTATGCGGATCAGGTGTTGTATCATGGCAGACACCAGTTGACGATTGACGTGGGCGCTGGCGAGGAATGGCCGTTCTACTGGTATCTACGCGACTACTATCTCGATCCGCATCCTTCGACGTATGTCAATTGGAGCGTGCAGACGTTCAACGCGAATACGCCGATGCCCGACGTGCTGATTCTGCTGCCGGGGGCCGAGGTGCAGGCGTTCCAAGCGGCGTATCCGAAGGGGTACACCATGCGCGAGTATCGTCTTCGCGCGTGGTTTGATGAGTCGTACAAGCCACAAGAGTGTAATCCGGCAGCGGCAAAGTGTCCACCACCAAAAGACCCGTTGTTCTATGGCCAGGGGCTTGGCCCGTATCTGACCTATGGCAGTAATCCACCGGCGTCGTGCTTCAATTACAAGAAGAATCCGCCGGATCAGTGCGGCTTGAATCTGGGCAAAGCGGCGTCGCGCATCTGGAACTGGCTGTGGTTCCGCAAGCCATTGGGCGCAACGACTGGCTCGTATGATTTCGTGTTTATCGTGCGCGATGGGTTGCCCATTCAGGCATAGGGTGGATGACAATCGAAAGCTATGACATCGTTGGCTCGGCGCATGCTCCTGTGATCATGCTGTTGCATGGGGGGCTGGTCTCGCGCAAGATGTGGCCACTCCAAATGCTGGAACTTTCGCGGTCATACCGTGTCTGCGCGCCAGACCTGCCGGGGCATGGAACACAGCGCCATACACGCTTCACGTTTGAGGCCGCCACAAAGACGATTCAGCGGACGCTTGTGGAGATTGGGGCAAAGCGGGCGCTGCTGGTGGGCTTATCGCTTGGCGGCTATTGCGCGCTTAATTTCGCCGCGCGCTTTCCTGAGGCGGTGAGCGGCCTAGTGCTGGCCGATTGCAGCGATCCACTCGATCAGTGGTATCTGCCGCTGGAAGTCGCCTTTGCCGATTGGCTGGTGCGCTTTGGACGCTTTGGCTACTCCCCTGCCGCTGTCGCGCGTATGCTGCGGGGCGCTTATGATCCCAGGATTGTCGAACCGCTCATCGAGGCGGGTATCTCCTGGCAAGGCTATCGCCAGGCGGCGCATGCGCTCGCCGGATATCGTCCCCTGGCCGATCTGCGGCGCGTCTCGGCGCCCATTCTGATCCTGAACGGCGAATACGACCTCTCGGCGCGAGCAGGGGAACGGGCGTTTCTTGCCGCCGCGCCTCATGCAAAACTGAAGATCATCCCCTGGGCGAAGCACGCAAGCAATCTGGATCGCCCGGCGCCATTCAACGCGGCGGTTCTTGGTTTTGCCAGGAACATCTCACTCTGAACCTATCGCCGTAGCGAGGCCAGATACGCCTCCACATTGTGGCGCTGCTCGGCCAGGCTATCGCCAGCGAACTTCTCAAGCCAAGCGTCGGTCAGCGCAATCGCCAGCATCGCCTCGCCTACTACACCGGCCGCTGGAACGACGCAGACATCGCTGCGTTCGTAGCGCGTGGCGGCAACCTGCTCGCCCGTGGTGATGTCCACGCCAGGGAGGGGATGCGCCAGCGTGGGAATCGGCTTGACGGCGACGCGCGCCACGATTGGCGCGCCGTTGCTGATCCCGCCCTCTATGCCGCCTGCGCGGTTGCTGGCGTGCACCCAGCCATCCGTGGGAGCGTAGTTCGCCACATCGTGAACGTGTGAGCCGGTCATGCGACTGGCGCCGAAGCCCGCCCCGATCTCCACGCCTTTCGCCGAGGGGATGCTCATCAGCGCCTGGGCGATGCGCCCGCTGAGGCGGCGATCCCACTGGCTATAACTGCCCAGCCCAATGGGAACGCCAGTCGCCACCACCTCGAAGACGCCGCCGCAGGTGTCGCCATCACGCTTTGCCGCAAGGATACGCGCGATCATGCGCTGGGTCAGGTCGGCGTCGGCGCAGCGCATCTCCGACGCCTCCACGCGCGCCCAGAAGGCGTCATCCGCCACTGCGGGATCGCTTACGTTGGGGGCGGCGTCTGGCGGATAACCAACCTCAACGATGGAGAGCGTGTGGCTGTGGATAGCAACGCCATACGTACTGAGCAACTGACGACAGACCGCGCCGACAGCCACACGCGCCGCCGTCTCGCGTGAACTCGACCGCTCGATTGCCTCGCGCACATCGCTTAGCCCATACTTCAAGGCGCCTGTGAGGTCGGCATGGCCGGGACGTGTCAGCATGACGGGAGCAACCTCCGAATCAACGGGGTCGGCGCTCATGCGCTCCTGCCAGTTGGCCCAGTCGCGGTTCTCGATGCGCAGGGTGATCGGCCCGCCCATCGTGTGGCCATGGCGCACACCGGACAACACATCCACCTTGTCGCGCTCGATCTTCATACGCCCACCGCGTCCATAGCCACCCTGCCGTCTTCGCAGGTGCTCGTCAATCGCCGCGTGGTCGAACGGCAGGCCAGCCGGAATCCCCTCGATAATCGCGGTCAGGCAGGGGCCATGAGATTCACCTGCCGTCAAAAAG
>JAJPIU010000016.1 GCA_021324535.1 Pseudomonadota bacterium | reverse complement strand
GGACTGGCGGCGGGCGCATTGGTGGCGACGCTGGCGGCGGCGGTGAACAATCTGCCTGCGGCGCTGGTGGGCGTGCTCTCGTTGCGTGCGGTGGGGCTGGCGCACGTCAGCCAGATCGCAGTGTATGCGATCCTGTTGGGAGTGGATATTGGCCCCAAGCTGACGCCGTTTGGCTCGCTGGCTACGCTGCTCTGGCTGGGTGTGCTAGAGCGCAACGAGACGCCGATCTCCTGGGGCCACTACCTGCGAGAAAACTGGTGGGTGGCGCTGTTCGCGCTGGCCGCTGCGCTGCTGGCGCTGCTCATTCCCGCCGCGCTGCTGGGCTGATGTCAGAGCCTATACTGACTGACGTACACCGTCTGGCCATCGTGCTGCTGCCAGAAGGTCGCGCCTGCCGTCGTGACGCCAAGTCCCCCAGCCGGAATACTGTTTTCGTTGACCGGCGAAGGAATCGTCCCAAGAAGGGTTCCGCTGTGGATGGCGGTGTCGTCCCCCGGCAGCAAAAAAATCAGATGGACATCCCATGCGATGAGCGCGCCATTGGCCAACAGTACAACGGGCATCTCGAATTGTGGGCCGCCGCGCGGCGTTTTGCCAGCCGTTGGCTGTGGCCGTCTCGTCCAGTGCTGTCCGCTATCCGTCGAGCAATACATCGGCGCAGAGTTAAAGGTGATCGGCTCGTCATGGAGTACCAGCGCACAGATGTGAAACGGCTGGCCTACGACTGCCGTGTGATCGCACAGGGAAGAACTGCTGTGGGGTACCTGAGCACAGTGGTGAGGCGTCTGGCCGATGGTCGGCTGCGCTACCCAGACCAGCCCATCGATTGGTTCACCTAAGTTGATATTCGCGCCAGGCGGTGTGGGAAGCTGGCTCGCCGGTGGGATGGCCGGATAGCTGATGCGGCTCCAGTGCGCCCCTTGATCTGCGCTGATCCAGAGTCTGCCGGAGTAGGTCAGTGCGAGCATCTCGCCATTGCTAGTTGGCTGCGCCCAAATGGATTGCACGCCATCGCCAGATCTTATAATAGTCGCTCCTCCTTCGGTGATGCTGGCTGGGGGCGCTGGGATTATTCCTTTGTCCACTTCATGCCAGGAGCGCATCTGGTCGGTGGACTCAAACAGGCTATCTGTTGGCATATACTGCTTGCTGTTCGCTACCGTCGCCCAGAGCGCATAGTAGCGGTTTCCTGCGCTGACTAGCCCATCCAACCTATCGCCTGGCATGACTCCGATCGTTTGCCAGCGTGAGGAGCCAGCGAAGAGAGCATACATCGCGTTGTCGTTTTCTAGCGTGGCGCTGACATCTTCTTGATGAAGAGTAGATACTGTGGCGCCAGCATGTGACGGCGAGATACGAACCGTATACTGTTGACGGATCCTCGAACGCGCCTGAACAACTCCATGATAGATCGTGGCAACCACGTTAAGCGGATTGTTTTTGTCAATCGTGATCGAACAGCCGAGAACAGCCACCCTGGTAAGCGATGGGAGGCGTGTCCAATGTCGCCCCCCATCGCGTGTACGCCAGAAGCTTACCCTTTCCGTGGATATAGTGGTCTGGCAGATGTAGGCGGTATCGCCATCGGATTGGGCCACGTACAAACTGGTGTTGGGAAGTGGAGTAAGCGAAACGATGGTCGGCGATGACAGCGCCACATTCGTCGCCGTAGCCGAGAGGTTGTTGTAGGTGACGCTTATATCCTCGGACAATTTTACTCCTGGAGGCAGCGTGATCTTGCGCCAGGTCAACTGGCCGCTGCGGATGACATTGCCTGTCGTCCGGTTCATGTCGCTCTGCCAGCGAAACAGCGCCACCGCGCCCAGCGTGACGAACAGCACGGCGGCCAATGTCGCCACACTGCTGGCGATGCGCGCGAAGCGGCTGGTGGAACGCTGCGAATGCCCCAGGCGTTTAAGATGTGGCGCCTGTATCGGCGTTGGCTGCATGTCAGGTTGCTTGTCATCAGCGCCGTCGTCAAGCGGCTGGCTCACCGGCGCTACAGCCACATTGCCAGCGCGGGTGGCAGCTTGTTTCATAGGCGTCCGCTCATCGAGTTGAGATGCGAGCCGCCCCCAAAGTGGGTCAATCGCAGGCGTGCTATCGGCGCGCGCGGCGAAGTATGCGTGCAGACGTTGTTCGAGCGCAGCATCGTTCGTCTCGTTTGTCTCTCTAGAGTCAAGGGTATCATCGTGTGGGGTTGAGTGATTCATCATCTACGTGTGTCTCCTGGGCGTGTGTGCGCCCACTCGCTCTCAATGGCTCCCGTTTTTCACCGGAGATGGTTGGTTCTTTGTCGTTGGCGTTGGCGTTGGGGGAGTTGAGGTGGTTGGGTGGGCAGTGACGCCCAGTCGAGCGCGCAACTCAGCCAGCGTGCGGCTCAGGCGCGATTTCACCGTGCCCAGCGGCAGATCGCAGACCTGGGCGATCTCGGCCAGCTCCAATTCAGCCTGGTAGCGCAAGGCCAGCAACCTACGCCGCTCGGCGCTCAGCGTCGCCAGCGCGTTATATAGCGCCTCATCGTCCCCGCTCTCGCCCAGCGCCGAAAGATCATCCAGCGCGGGCAAACGTTCAGCTAGCTCATCATCCAGTGTGCGGGTGGGCAGACTGCGGCGGCGAGCCTGCATGCGGCAACGGTTGGCGACGATGGTCAGCAGCCACGGCCTGAACGGGCGCGCCGGATCGAGCTGGGGCAATCCACGCCAGGCGTCGAGCCATGCCTCTTGCAGGGTGTCTTCCGCTGCGCCGCGTTCCGCCAGCAGCGCCCGCGCCACCCGCCACGCCACAGGCGTATACTGCTCTACCAGCGCGCGAAAGGCAGACTGCTCGCCCGCCTGCGCCCG